>NZ_JBEZWL010000043.1:0-54001 GCF_040648015.1 Streptomyces sp. NPDC029216
GGCTCCACACCTACAATCACCACCGAGGACACACCGCGCTCGCAGGCAAACCACCCGCCAGCCGCGTCCCCAACCTCACTGGGCAATACACCTAGATCCAGGGTCCGACTGCCACCGGCAGGGCCGTGGCAAGGCGCCGCAGCGTCGTGCCGGTCGCGGCGTCGACTCCGCGGTGCGCGCGACTCCCCCGGAGTCCGAGAACGCCAGATCCAGCCGCCGGCAAACGTGGGGTTCGGAGCGGACGGCGACGCGGGGGTCGTCGCGTCCGCCCCGGGCTTGTGTCCCGCCGTCTACGCGGCGGGGGCGAGTTGGGTTTGGCCGAACAGCAGGGCCCAGTCGGTGGGGAGCCGGTGGAGGATGCGGGTGATCAGGTCGGGGCCGGCGTGGGCCGTGACGGCGGCGAGGACGGAGCCGGTGTCCCAGCGGGTGGTGGCCAGGGAGGCGCCGGAGCGGGCGGCGAGGTCCTTGACGAAGGCCCAGCCGGTCAGCGGCTGGGGGTCGGGGATCTGGGCGGTCATAACGCGGGCGGCTTCCAGGGGGAGGCAGGCGGCCAGGTCGACGCGTTCGTCCCCGGTCAGCTGACGCCCGAGCCCCGCGAGGACCAGGTGGACGGCTTCGTCGGCCCGCTCGCGGGTGGGGTAGACGCCCTCGTAGCGGACCTTCTCCAGCATCTGCTCGTACGCCGTCGAGTACGGCTGCCGGTGCCCAAGCGATACGCGGGGGTCGGAGATCAATGCGGTGGATGCCTTTCACGAGTCATGGGGTGCCGGGTACCGCACCCCCGTATGGGTCAGGTGGGCTGGTGGGGGCCGGCCGAAGAGGAGGTCGGGGCCGGCGGTGAGCTGGGGCAGGATCCGCCCCGGCTCCTCCTCGCCTACCGTGTCGGCGGTGGTGGGCGGCACGGTGCTGACGTACCGGGTCGCGGTCTTCCCGGTGCTGTGCCCTCTGTCCGCAGCCCTCCATCCGCACGGCGGCCGCGCGGACGAACCGCTCCGGGGGCAGTGGCTCGGCGTCTTGCGGCCGGGTCGAGCAGGATCAGGGCGAAGCCCTGCGGCAGGCGTGCCGCAGGGCCGGGTGCGGACCTCGCCGCCAGGTGGGCGCCGAGCAGCAGGGCGGGCATCACACGGGAGGCCGCGCGCCCGGTCTCGTCCCGCGGTGTCGTATCGGCCGTACTGCTTCACGTGGTCGAGGAACGCTTCGTGTCGCAAGGCCATCGGCCGCGCCCCTGTGCCTCGTCGGGCTGTCGGCGCGGGTGCGGAGGGCGGGGAGGGGGAGGGCAGGTGTCCGTCCTCCGCACCGGTCCGGGCCGGCGTCAGCCGGAGATCTCCTTGCGGCCGGAGCCGACGCCGATGGAGATCTTGCGCGGCTTGGCGCGCTCGGCGATCGGGATGCGCAGGGTGAGCACACCGGCGTCGTAGTCGGCCTGGATCCGCTCGGTGTCGAGGGTGTCGGCGAGCATGATCTGGCGGGAGAAGACGCCCAGCGGCCGCTCGGACAGCTCCACCTTCACGTCGTCGGACTTCGCCACCGGCCGCCGCTCGGCCTTGACGGTCAGCATGTTCCGTTCGACGTCGATGTCGATCGCGTCCGCGGTCACGCCGGGGATGTCGAAGGCCACCACGTACTCGCCGCCCTCGCGGTAGGCGTCCATCGGCATCACCGACGGCTTCGACCAGGTGCCCGGGCCCATCAGCTGCTGTGCCATCCGGTCCAGCTCACGGAAGGGGTCAGTGCGCATCAACATCGTGAAACACCTCCAGCGGATTCGAGCGGTTGCTGCCAATGCGCTGCACTGGCCCTGTTGTAACATGTCGTCCAATGGATGACAAACATGGTGTCGTCTACGCGATGACCGACTGAGGGAGGTAGTCGTGACCGCAGCCGATCAGCCGTCCATGACCAGTACCGACGCCCACAGCCCGGCGTCCTTCCTCGCCGCCGCGGCGGCTCTTGCCGCCATGGACGACGCCCTGCGCGACGCCCATCACGAGACCCCCGACGCCGCCGGGCCCGGTCCCGAGCAGGCGCTGGCCTCGCTGATGCCGCTGAGGCAGGTGCGCGAGCAGCTCGCCGGGTGGGAGACCGGCCTGATCGAAACCGCCCGGGACGCGGGCGCCAGCTGGGCCGACCTCGCCGGCCCCCTCGGCGTCGCCAGCCGCCAGGCCGCCGAACGCCGCTACCTGCGCGGCCGCCCCGGAGCCGTCGGCACCACCGGCGAGCAGCGCGTGACGGCCACCCGCCAGGCCAGGGCCGCCGAACGCGCCACGCCACCTGGGCCCGTGCCAACGCCGCCGACCTGCGCCGCCTCGCCGGACAGGTCACCGCGCTCGCCCACCTCGCGCCCGAAGCGCGCCCGGCCCAGGCCGCCCTGCACGCCGCCCTCGGCGCCGCCGACGCCGCCGAGCTCGTCGCCCCCCTGACCGGCATGCGTCCCTACCTCGATGCCCGCCACCCCGAGCCACCTCACGCGGGTGCGGTCCGGCTCGCCCCGGCCCGAGTCCACATCCAAGTCCAAGTCCAAGCCGTAGTCCGTTCATGACGTTCCCAGAGAAGGAGACCCGCATGGGCAGCAGTGTCGAGACGCTCGAATTCCAGGCCGAGACCCGCCAGTTGCTCCGACTGGTGATTCACTCGATCTACTCGAACAAGGACATCTTCCTGCGCGAGCTGGTCTCGAACGCCTCCGACGCCCTGGACAAGCTGCGGCTGGAATCGCTGACCGACTCAAACCTCGCCGGCATCGACGCCAGCGACCTGCACATCTGGCTTGAGGTCGACAAGGACGCCCGCACGCTGACCGTCCGTGACAACGGGATCGGCATGAGCCGGGACGATCTCGTGGAGCTGATCGGCACGATCGCCAAGTCCGGCACCGCCGGCCTGCTGGAGAAGATCAAGGAGTCCAAGGACGCAGCCACCGCCGAGAGCCTGATCGGGCAGTTCGGCGTCGGCTTCTACTCGGCGTTCATGGTTGCCGACAAGGTCACCCTGCGCACCCGGCGGGCCGGCACCGACTCCGGCACCCAGTGGGAGTCCGACGGCGAGGGCACCTACGAGCTCCAGGCCGTCGACGGCCTGCCCGTGGGCACCTCGGTCACGCTGCACCTCAAGCCCGCCGACAGCGAGGACGGGCTCGCCGACTACCTCTCCGAATCGAAGATCCGCCAGATCGTCAAGCGGTACTCGGACTTCATCCGCTGGCCGATCCGGATGGCCACCGAGCGCACCGGCGCCGAGGGCGAGACCACCAGCGACATCGACACCCTCAACTCGATGAAGGCGCTGTGGGCCCGGCCGCGCAGCGAGGTGACCGAGGAGGAGTACAACGACTTCTACCGGCAGATAAGCCACGACTGGCTGGCGCCCGCCGAGACGATCCACATGCGCGCCGAGGGCACCTTCGAGTACGAGGCGCTGCTGTTCATCCCCTCGCAGGCACCTTTCGACCTGTTCTCCCGCGAGACCAAGTCCGGCGTGCAGCTGTACGTCAAGCGGGTGTTCATCATGGACGACTGCGAAGCGCTCATGCCCGACTACCTGCGCTTCGTCAAGGGTGTCGTGGACGCCCACGACCTGTCGCTGAACGTCTCCCGCGAGATCCTCCAGCACGACCGGCAGATCCGCGGCGTACGCCGGCGCCTGGTCAAGAAGGTCCTCGGCGCCCTCAAGGACATGCAGTCCAAGGACGCCGAGCGCTACGCGAAGGTGTGGGCCCAGTTCGGCCGGGCGCTGAAGGAAGGCTTGGTCGAGGACACGGACAACACCGAGACCCTGCTGGAGCTGGTGTCGGCCGCCTCCACGCACGACCCGGAGAAGACCACCACGCTGCGCGAGTACGTCGAGCGCATGAAGGACGGCCAGGACACCATCTACTACCTGACTGGCGAGACCCGCGCGATGGTGGAGAACTCCCCGCACATGGAGGCCTTCACCGCCAAGGGGTACGAGGTCCTGATCCTCACCGACCCCATCGACGAGGTGTGGGTGGACCGGGTCCCGGCCTTCGACGGCCACCGTCTGCAGTCCATCGCCAAGGGGCAGGTCGATCTCGACGAGTCCGCCGACGGCGACCAGGAGGCCGACGCCGAGAAGGCCCAGCGCGAGCAGGACTTCGCCGCGCTGCTGCCGTGGCTGACCACCACCCTGTCCGAGCAGGTCAAGCAGGTCCGCCTGTCGTCGCGCCTGACGACCTCGGCGGCGTGCATCGTCGGCGACGCCCACGACGTGACGCCGACCCTGGAGAAGATGTACCGGGCGATGGGGCAGCAGATGCCCCCGGTCAAGCGGATCCTGGAACTCAACCCCGCGCACCCGCTCATCACGGCCCTGCGCACGGCACACGAGGCGGACGCCAACGACCCCGCCCTGGCGGAGACCGCCGAGCTGGTGTACGGCAGCGCGCTGCTCGCCGAAGGCGGCGACCTGCCCGACCCGGCCCGCTTCACCCGCCTGCTCACCGACCGCCTGACCCGCGCCCTGTAACCCCGGGCGCGGCCGGCCTGTCCCGGCACCCCCGTACGGGGTGCCGGGACGGTCTTCTCCGGCCCCGCTGCGACGATTTCGCGTCCGGCCCGGGAGGAACGATGTGAAGTGGCCCCATGCATGCGGCGGCCCCGCCCGCTCCAGATTTGATCCGGTGCGAGCGGGGCCAGTGACGTTCGGGGTTACTGGTTGGTGGTGGCGGTGAGGTCGGTCTGGCTGGTGAGAGTGCCCGGGATCTGGCGCCAGTAGGTCCAGGAGCCCGTCGTGGTGTCGAGAACGGTGTTCAGGACCTTGCCGTCCGCGCTGACTGCATAGACGTGGACGGCGTTCGCCGCAGGGGCGCTGGTGATGCGGGTCAGGCCAATACCGCCGATCTTGGTCCAGGCCGGCTTCCAGGCGCCGGCGAGGTAGTCGCCGCTCTGGGCGTGGAGGGCGCCGTCTGCGCCGATGACCTGGACGTGGACGGTGTGGTTGACGGTAGAGACGGCGAGGTCGCTGGCGCCGGTGTCCAGCTTGACGCTCTGGGTGAAGAGGGTGCTGTTGGACGCGGCGGCCAGAGTCACCTTCGAGGGGGCCACGGCCACCGCGGCGGCGACGTCAGAGGCTCCGGCAAGGCCGCCCGCAACCTCCGCGAAGGCGCTCCAGGCACCGTTCGTGGTGTTCATCGACGCGTTGCTGATCCTGCCGTTGGCGCCGACGGCGTAGAGCTCGACGGTGTTGCCGGAGGAAATGCTGCTGATGCGGGTCAGGCCAGTGCCGCCGGCTTTGGTCCACGCGTCGTTCCATGGCACTACTCGAGGCGCTTACGGGGTGCCACGTATCACCCGCGAGCTGCGGGAAACCGGTCCGGTGGTGAACCACAAGCGGGTCGCGCGGCTGATGCGCATGGCCGGGATCACCGGCCGTCATCTGCGGAAGGGGAAGCGGACGACGGTTCAGGACGCGCGGGCGCCGAAGGCTCCGGATCTACTGGAGCGGGACTTCACCGCACCCGGGACGGACGTGCGCTGGTGCGGCGACATCACCTATCTGCCTGTCGGGAAGGACTGGATGTATCTGGCGACCGTCATCGATATCCACTCGCGACGGGTCGTGGGCTGGTCGATGGCCGAGCACATGCGCACTGACCTGGTCGTCGACGCCCTGGAGGCGGCCGTGGCCACCCGTGGCAGATCCGTCGAAGGCGTCATTTTCCACTCGGATCGCGGGACGCAGTACACGTCTGCCGCGTTCGCCGCGGCCTGCCGCAACCACGGCATACGTCGATCCATGGGCCGTGTCGGATCGAGTTACGACAATGCGATGGCGGAATCGTTCTTCGCCAGCATCAAGCGGGAACTGCTGCACGGAGAACGATGGTTGACGCCTTGCTCACCGGACCCGGCTGGTCTGGTAGTTCCCTGCCGTCCCGACCGCGTCAGGGCTGCTTTCCGCCCTCCCAGGCGTTCCCCGGATCGGACTGCCCTCGGCTTCTACCTGGCCGCTGCGACGGCCTGGCGGTGGAGGTCTCTCACCTTCACTCGATTGCGTGACGCTTCGTGGCGCACCTTCTTGTCGTAGTGGGCCCGCGACGCCGGGTCGCCCAGGGTTGCGAACGCGGAGAGGACGAAGAGCCGTTTGAGCTGCTTGTTTCCCCTCCGACTCGCCGGAACACCAGCCCGCACGGCCGGTCTCCCGACATCCCAGAGCGCCCGGTGCCCTTTCGCCGGCACCATGCCCCTCCAGGCCACGGACCGCCGTACGCCCGCGCAGCAAGCGCCGTGACCAGGAGAGCAGCCCCCAGCCACCATCGGCGACCAGACGGCCGCGGCCCCAGTGGCCGCGGCCGGAGCGGGTCAGGCCAGGACGGTCTCGCCCAGCAGGCGGGCCGTGTCGGCGACGAGCTTGCTGTCGTTCGGCCCCTGCGGTGCCGACGGCCTGGTCGTCAGGACCGCCATCACCACCGGCACGCCGGCCGGGCTCCAGACCACGCCCACGTCGTTGGCGACGCCGTAGGCGTTGCCGCCGCCGGTCTTGTCGGCCAGGGTCCAGCCGGGCAGGCCCTCCTTGAACCGCTGGGTGTTGGTGGTGTTGGCGAGCAGCCAGCCGGTGAGCCGGTCCCTGTCCCCGCGGGGCAGCGCGTCGCCGAGCACCAGCCGGGCGTAGGTCTCGCCGATGGCGCGCGGGCTGGTGGTGTCCTCGGTGCGCCAAGGTTCGGCGGAGTTCAGGGCGGGTTCCCAGCGGTCGAGGCGGGTGACGCGGTCGCCGAGGGACCGGGCGAAGCGGGTGATCCCGGTCGGCCCGCCCAGCTCGCGCAGGAGCAGGTTGCCCGCGAGGTTGTCGCTCTGGCTCACCGCGGCCGCGCACAGGGCCTCGACCGTCATCCCGTCGGCCACGTGGTCCTTGGTGACCGGGGTCCATTCGGCAGCCCTGACCTCGTCCGCGGTGTAGTGGATCCGGCGGGCCAGGAACTCCCCGTCGCGGTCGAGGTCCCGCAGGACGGCCGCCGCGGCCAGCGGCTTGAACACCGAGCAGACCGGGAAGAGCTCCTGCGCCCGGTGGACCACCGTCCGGCCGGTGGCCAGGTTGCGGGCGTAGACGCCGACGCGGGCGCCGTGCTCGCGTTCCATGTCCCGCAGTCGGCGCAGGGTGCCCGGGTCCGCGCCCGGCCGGGTGTCTGCGTACGCCGGAGCGCCGGCGCCGAGGCCGAGGGCGGCCAGGCCCCCGGTGGCGAGGGTCAGGACCGTACGCCGGGACGGACGGCTTGCCACGCGCTTCACATCGTCTCCTCATCGTTGATCATCACTATGGGAGGAAACACGCGAACCACCTCAGGATGGTTGCGTCGACCCGTCCACCGGCCGGTCGCCCCAGCCGGCCGCGCCGATCAGGTCGTACCAGTCGGGCAGCGTGCCGGCCGGCAGGTGGCGGCGCAGCAGCTGGCCGGGGAAGCTCAGCGGGCCGGCCTTGGCGGGATCATCCAGCGCCTGCCGGACGATCACGTCCGTCATGGCGTAGGCGAGGTCGGCGCGGGGGAACGCGGTGTGCACGCGGTCGGCGAACCCCTCGGGCAGGAGCTCCTTTCCGCGCCCCAGCACGTCCACGGTGATGCCGGCATGGGCCAGTGCGATCTCCGGGCCCTTGCGGGAGGCGATGCCCTCCGACGTGTGCAGGGCGATGGCGTCCCACACCACCGTCACGGCCTCCTCGTCGGCGCCCTGTTCGCGAAGGAAGCGGGCCGCCAGGTCCGCGCCGTCCACCTCGAACCGCTGGTGGCCGTTGCCCTGTTCCGACAACCCCAGGTCGTGGAGGACACAGCCCAGGAACACCAGCTCGTCGTCGAAGTCCGCTCCGGCCTTCATGCCGTCGTGGTCCGCGAGCGCCCGGGCGAAGAGGTAGCTGCGCACGCTGTGGCGGAAGATGACCGCGGGCTCCGCTTCCTCGGCGTAGCGCAGGGCGCGGGTGGCCAACTCCGTCCGGGGCAGGTCGAACGCGTCATAAGCGGATGTCAGCGTGAGAGCCATCGCGGCAACTCCTCGTGTGTACGGAAGGGGAACCACTCGATCGTGCGGCCCCGCGCGCCGCCCGGCGAGTGGCCGCAATGCCGTCATGCGCTAAATTCTGGCCATGACTCTCGAAGTGGTGGCGGTGCTCGCGCTCGACGGTGTCCTCCCCTTCGAACTGGCCATCCCCGGCCAGGTCTTCGGCACGGCGAACGAGGCGGCCGACAGCGTGCACTACGAGATCCGGGTCTGTGCTCCCGGCCGCAGCGCGACGACCTCCCCCGAGCACGGTGCCTTCCGGATCGACACCCCGTACGGTCTCGAGGGCCTCGTGGGCGCCCATACCGTCGTCATCCCCGCCCATGCCGGCTTCCCGGCGCCGCCGCCCTCGGCCGTCACCGATGCGCTGGTGCGGGCGGCGGCGCAGGGAGCGCGTCTGGCCTCGGTGTGCGTCGGCGCCTTCACACTGGCCGCCACGGGCCTGCTGGACGGGTACCGCGCCACCACCCACTGGCAGTACGCCGACGAGTTCGCCCGCCGCTATCCGCGCGTCGACGTCGATCCCGCCGTCCTGTTCGTCGATCACGGCCATCTGGTCACGTCGGCCGGGGTGGCCGCAGGGCTCGACCTGTGCCTCCATCTGGTACGCCGTGACCTCGGCGCGGCGCTCGCCGCCGCCACCGCCCGCCGTATCGTCATGCCTCTCCAACGCGACGGGGGCCAGGCCCAATACATCGAACGGCCCGCGGCCCCGGCCGATCTCAGCGCCCTACAGCCCGTCATGCGCTGGATGGAAAGCCGCCTCGAGCGGCCGCTCACCCTCGCCGACATCGCCGACCACGCCAGGATCAGCGTCCGCACGCTCAACCGCCGGTTCCGTGCGCAGACCGGAACCACTCCGCTGCAGTGGCTCCTGCACGCCCGCATCCACCGGGCCCGGCAGCTGCTGGAGACCACCGACCTGCCCATCACGCTGCTCGCCGACCGGACGGGATTCGGCTCACCGGCGACCCTGCGCCACCACTTCACCCGCCACACCGGCACCTCTCCCTACGCCTACCGGGCCGCCTTCCGGCAGCAGGAGCCCGCCGACAGGCGCTGAGGGGTCCTTCCTCGGGTGGAGAGGCCTCCCCTGTCGTGGCGCCCCACCTGAACATGTCGGGGGCGGTCTCAGGGCGCGCGGCGGGGGCGGGCAGGGCCTGGCTGCCGTCGTGCTCTTGGTCCTCGGTCTGCCGGGCGAGGAACCGGGCGTAGCCGCGGTCTGCGCGGGCGAGCAGCGCCGGGGAGGGAACGCCGTACCGGGGCGCGGGACCGGTGGTGCCGGTCGTGCGTGCGCGCATGAGGTACCGCCTTGGCCGGCCATCGTGGCGGGCGTGCCGATCCGGGTGCGCAGGACCCGCTCCTCGATGAGGACGACGAAGCGGTGGTCGCCCTCGTAGAGGAAGCGGGAGCGGGCCAGCCGTGCGGCGACGGCCTCGGGGAGGTCGTCGGGGGTGCCCTGGAAGTCGGTGACGGAGCGCATCAGGGCTTCGGCGTAGTCGGCGGTCTGGAAGAAGCCAGGGATGAGGTTGGAGACGTACGCGCGGCAGGTGCGGGCGGCGGCATTGCGGGCGAGAACGTCTTCCTGGGCGCGGCGCATCCCGGCGCTGTGCTGGCGGCGCCACTCCATGTACATCGACTCCACCGCGCGAGCGGTGGCCACCAGGTCCGCCGCTTGCTCCTCGGCATTGCAGGCCGTGCACCAGGCGCGGATGTCGGCGTCGCAGGGCGCGGCCTTGGCGCCGAGGATCCGGGAGGTCTTGGCCTTGTCCCAGCCGCAGCGGCGGGAGAGCTCACGCCCGTTGATCCCGGCGTCCCGCATGAGGTGGCCCAGGCGCACCGCGAGGGCCTCGCGGGCAGCCTGGGCGCTGGACGACGGGGAGACCGGCATGGGGCGGGGGTGTCCTGTGGGCGTGGAGGGTCAGGGGGTGTACGTGGCGTGCGGGATGGCGTGCTCCCACACCTTCTCGAACGCGGTGCGGCACAGCGCGGCCGCGGCCGGGTCGGTGGTGCGCTCCCTGCCGTCCTTCGCCCAGTCGCCGGCACCGGTGAAGTGGTGGAACTGCACCACCGTGTCGTCCAGGAGCCAGAAGTCGTTCCCGGGCAGCGCGATGGTGCTCGCCTCGCGGCGGGGCAGCCAGCGGACCTGCTCGCCGGCCTCGAGGTTGAGCGGCGTGATGGCGTGCTCGTAGCGGATGTAGTCGGTGACCGGCTCGGAGACGATCCGGGCGCGGCGCATCACGACCCCGCGGCCCACCGCCTCCCGCACAAGGGGCATCCACTGCGGCCAGAACGAGCGGGCCGGGTCCAGGTTCGGGGTGCCGGTCCGCAGGAAGGCCGTGAAGTCGTCGGCTTCGTCGCCGACGGCGTAGCTGTCGCGCATCTCCAGATGGACGGCCGTGCGCTTGGTGGTGGCCAGGAGCTCAGCGAACGTCGCGCCGTGCAGCGCTAGCGCGTTCAGCGGCCGCACGCCTCCCTCAGGATCGGCATCATCCGGGCCGGGATGCGGATCACCCGCTCGTGCGCGGGGATGCCCGTTTTGTGGTCGGCCACCCACTCGGTGGAGCCGACCAGGGCGGTGAGGAACTCGTCGGCCTCCTCGCCCTGCAGGACGAGATCTGCGGACTCCTCTTCGACCCACACCGTCGGTGGGCCCTCACGTCCGGTATTCGGGTCCACCCCGACAATCCGTAACTCCATGGCGGACTCCCCTGTCGAGCTGATTGCGGATGGTTGCGCACAACGACCGTCCCGCGTGGCGGCATAGGCGGTCAAGAGCATGGCTCCGGTGTACGGGCTGGCGAGGCGACCTCGGCCGGCTCCGGACCGCCGCGTCCCAGACGGTGCGGCCACGACCTTGAAAGGCGTCCCGTCCTGCGGCCCGGACGCCGGGCAAGCCCTCCGAGCCGAGGGCTTGCCCAGCGGGGCCCGTGACCGCCCGAGATCGCCCATGCCGTCGCGGGCCTCGGCTCCTTCTCCGTCTACCCGAGTTCACCGCGACGGAGGGCGTCCCTTGTCTCGCTGAGTTTCGCGGTCGTTGCCGGGGTCCGCTCCTGTGCTTGTTCAGCGAGTCGGAGGGCGTCGTCGATCTCGCTGAGCTTCCTGGAGGACAGGACGGCCGCCCGCTCTATCAGGTCGTCCCGGGACACGGTGGTCAGCCACGTGCACGGGGTGAAGCCTGGACGCGGGAACGCGAGCCGCAGCACGCCTTCGAGCGGCAGCCCTTCACCGGCGCCGACCGTCACTTCGATGCCCAGACCGCTGATGTCGAGGCCCGCCGGAGCGACGACCTGCATCACCTGGAACCCGGACGCGTCGTCTCCTGACAGCAGTACGACCAACCTCCGCTCGTCGAACTGGACCCACCAGACTTCGCCACGTTGCACAAGCCCTCCGATACACAGGACGGCAGGCAGACGCTGCGCGACCTGACGCGGTGTGGAGACGGGTGCGGCCACCGTTGATCATCGGTGTGTGAAGACAAACGATCATGCGGTGGCCGCAGGTCACAGCGTAGACCCTGCCTGCCGGCAGGAGGCGTTCGAGGGCCTGATGAGCCGGATGGCGGGACGCTTCACACGGGTCGAATCCCGACGCCGGGCCCGGAAGTTGGTACTCGGCCTGTTGTCGGACCTGCCGCGCAAGAACTGCTGGACCATCGCCGAGTGGGCCGGGGACAGGACCCCGGACGGCATGCAGCACCTGCTCGGGAGGGCGGCTCGGTCGCTTCCAGCGGCCGGCCCTGGCCAGCCGGGTGTTCGGGGCCGATCCCGTCGACGGTGCCGTCCGGCGGATCTGCACGGTTCTGGCCGACTGGGGCTATCGCCGTGACGCCGACAAGCTGGCTGCAGGGATCTGCCAGACGCTGCTGCCGAACCGCAGTCCGCTGCTGGAGGACCTGTCCACCGAGGCCCTGGCCGCATTGCGCGTTCATCCGGCGATGAGCGGACAGTGGGGCAAGGATTTCTACGGCCTCCAGCGGGCGGTCGCGGCACTCGGCCACGCGGACCCGCCACCGTCACGGCACGAGGCTGGACCGGCCACGATGGAGGGCGTCCCGGCTGCCTGGGCGGCTTCGGTCGAGCACTGGTACGCGACATCGACGCTGACTCCGAAGATCCGCAGCGGCTATCGCAGCGTGCTCGCCGAGATCGGCCGCTGGCTGGCCGCCGAACACTCCGAGATCACCGAGCCCGGCCAGTGGACCCGACAGACGTGCGCGTCCTGGGTCGCAGCCGTGGACCGCATGACCGTCGGCGACTTCTCCCAGTGGACCCATGGCATGCGATCGCAGAACCGTCTGGGAAAACCGCTCACGCCGCAGACGAAGTCCGGCTATCTCAAAGTGCCGCGCGCCTTCTTCCGTGACCTGCACGAATGGGAACTGATCCTGCGCAGGTTCGACGCCGCCCATGCCCTGAGAACGCCACGAAGCGTCCGAGCCCTGATGGACCCGGACCCGCAGGTGATCGCCGATGGCATCTGGGCCAAGCTGCTCTGGGCGGGCCTGAACATCGAGTCCGGCGACCTGCCGACCGCGGACGGCCGCACCTGTCCCGTCGAGCTGATCCGGGCCATCACGCTGACCTGGCTCTTCGCCGGCCAACGCAGCGACGAGATCGCCCGCCTCCGGGTGGGCTGCATCCGCTGGCAGTACGACGGCCTGCCCATCCCGGAGACTCCGGAGAGGTTCTCGCTCGCGACGCCGTCTGCCTGCTGGACGTGCCGACGCACAAGACAGGTACCGCGTTCACCAAGCCCGTCGATCCCCTCCTGGGCCAGGCCATCGAAGCGTGGCAGGCCGTCAGACCCGCTCAGCCGCCGATGCTCGACCGCAAGACCAACGAGTGCGCCGACTTCTTGTTCGCCCACCGCGCTCGCCGGGTCGCCAAGCACTACATCAACACAGCGATCATCCCGATGCTCTGCCGCAAGGCCGGCGTCCCCGACGCCGATGTCCGCGGCAACATCACCAGCCACCGGGGCCGGTCCACGATCGCCAGCCAGCTCTACAACGCCAAGGAGCCCATGACCCTCTTCGAGCTGCAGGAATGGCTCGGCCACCGAACTCCTGAGGCGACCACGCACTACGCGAAGCTCACCCCGAACACCCTAGCCAGGGCCTACAACGACGTCGGCTACTTCGCCAGAAACGTACGCACCATCGAAGTCCTCGCCGACCGCGACGCGGTCACCTCCGGCGCCGCCGCCAGCGGCGAACCCTGGCAGTACTACGACCTCGGCCACGGCTGGTGCACCTACACCTTTTTCGAGCAGTGCCAGCACCGCACGGCCTGCGCACGCTGCGACTTCTACACCCCGAAGGAATCCAGCAAGGGCCAACTGCTGCTGCCGGTCATCGACCTCACCACCCGCACGCGATCTTGCCGACCCGGTGAGCCGTGCTGGGGACACCTCGAACACTATCCAGGTGTGGGCCAACACGAGAAGATGCCAGAGTCACCGTCGTGACCTTGATGAACGTGCTCGTCGACTTCGCCCGGACCGGCCGTATCGGCCCGCTTCACTGCGGCATGCCTCTGACCCCAGGCCGAGGATCTCCTCGGGCCAGGACGCCGGCACCCCGCCATCCGGATGAGACCGGACATTGACGGCTACCCCCACGCCTGGGTTGGAGGTGCTCGCGCCGGACTACCAGCGGCTGGGGGGCGTGCTGGAGGCGGAGGCGGGCGGGTCCGGGCTGCGGGCGCGGGAGTTGGCCGGGCGGCTGGGCCTCGAAGCGGTGCCGGCGAAGGTCGAGGGGGTGCGGTCGAAGGGGAAGCGGCTGGTGGAGCGGGGCTGGCTGGCCGAGGAGCGGCCCGGGGTGTTCACGCCGAGCCGGCTGCCGGGTGACGTTTCGGCTCCGGTGGTGGGCGAGGCGGCGTCCCATGAGCGTGGTCATCGACCACAGGACGGCCGCTTCGCTGCTTTCGGGCCGGGTCTCGTAGTCCCGGGCAAGGCGCAGCGAGCGCATCAGCCGGCTCAGCGTCCTCTCCCCCACCCACCTGCGTGGAAGCACCACGAACCCGCTCATGTCGTCGGTGCGATTGACGATCTGAAGGGTGAGCTGCCCTGGACGTCCCCTTGACCCGCACTTCCTTTCGTACGACCGTCTCCAATGGTGCGACGCCAGGGGAGAAGGCCGGATTCCGGGGTTATGTGGACGTCCGGGTCCGTCAGACGAGGTGGATCGTGAAGCGCCGCACGACCTTGGGGGTTGTGGCGATCGTGTCGGAGTGGACCCAGCCGCGAGCCTTCTTGTACTCCCCGGTGCCGCCAGTGATCGCGTTGTCGAAGGGACCCTGGTCGAGGTAGTTGAAGTAGATTCCCTGCACGGTGAGCTGGCCGCCCGGGAGGGTGTAGGTCACGACGCACTGCTCCGCTTCATCGGCGCCGCCCCGGGTGGTGGTGCAGGCGCCGTGGGTCTCGCCGACCTTGTTGTGCGCCTCGTCGAAGAGGTCCGAGCGGACGACGACTTGATCGCCCTGCGAGACGCTGCCGGGGGTGACGGGGAAGCGGGTCAGCTGCTGCACCTCGGCCAGGAGTGTGATGGTCCGGGCCTTGTCCCCGGCCTGGGCGGAACCGGTGTCCGTCGCGGCGGCCGCGACGGGGGTGCAGGCGAGGAGGGTGACCAGCGTGGCCGTGCCGAGGCAGGCCGCTCTGATGGGGCGCATCATGCGACTCCTGAGGTTGATGTTCGGGAATGACCGGATGGCGAACTTCCATCCGATTCCGTTCGATACCCTTCATAACCCCGACTCCGCCGCGCCGCGGAGCACCCCCGCACGAACCACCGGCACATCCAGCCGGTCGGACCAAAGTCAGGCGGCGGAGCTCGCACGAAGGCGAACGGCAGCTCCAGCACCATGGGTACGCACGGTCCCGGCAGGCTCACGCTGGCGCATTGGCTCTGTTCCCGGGTCGCCGGCGTCGAGACCGGCACTCAGGGTGCTCAAGTGCGGCGGAGGGGCTGCACATGACGCCCTGCGGCTCGGCTGGGCGGCCAATGCTGCGACGGACGGACAGGAATGGTGCACCCCGGGGCGTACGGCGAGCGCATCACCCTGCCCGGGTCAGCCGTCGGCGGTGCCGCCGGTCAGCAGCAGCTCCGCCAAGGGCGTTCGCGCGTGGTGCACCGAACGGCCTGTGCGCGTGGTTGTGAGGAGACCAGCGGCGCGTAGGGCCGAGGCGTGGGCTGAGGCCGTGGCGTTGCTGACGCCGATGCGGCGTGCCAGTCCCGTGGTCGTACGTGCTTCGTCCAGGGAGCGCAGGAGCGCGAGCCGGGTGCGCCCGAGGACTCCCGCGAGGGGCTCGCCCGCCTGGCCGCCCCTTTCCGGGACGAGCGGCAGCCCCCGGCCTGCCGGGTAGGTGAGTACCGTCGGGCGGTCCGGCAGGTGCTGAACGAGCGGGTCGCCACGCCAGTGGAATGTGGGGCGCAGGATCATTCCGCGTCCCCCGAGGTGTATCTCTCGCACACTCCCGGCGCCCGGCCTGGGCCATTCCCAGACTCCGTCGCGCAGCCGTGACCCCGGTGCCAGGCCGGTCAGGGTGGCGCCGAGGCCGTGTTCGGCGACGGCGAGGGCATGGCGGGTGAACTCCGTCCGGTGCAGGTCCTGGACCAGGGGCCAGACCGGCGCGATTACCGTCTCGTGGGCCGCCCGCTGTGCCCGGACGAGTGTCCGCCAGGCGTCGGCGGTCCCGCTGTGCAGGGCGTGGATCCACGGCGGGGCCGGCCGTCGCGCGTACACCTGCTCGATCCCGGCCCGCACGGACTCCGGGTGGGCGGCCCTGATCAGCGCGACGCCCTCGTCCAGCGTGTCGCCGAGGACGTCGAGGAAGGCGGGGGCGAGCCCCTCTGGCGCCAGGTCCGCGAGCGGTTCGACCGCGCTTGGCAGGCTCCGCAGCAGTCTGTTCCGCCAGCGCCCGAACAACAGTTCCTCGTGCGGGGCGCCCAGCATCATCAGGGCAGCGTGCAGCTCGGGTACCGGCGAGGGCCGCGGCGCGAACCGTACCCGGGCGAAATCGTCCGCCGTGAAATGGATCCGGAGCACGCACATCTCCCTGTTCCACGCAAGCCTTTCGGGCCCTGCCGCAAGCTTCGCCCCGGCACCGCGTCCTCTCCCAGGATGCCTTCCATGACCATTCCCTTCACGCCCGGCCGCCGTTTCTTCGCCAAGGGCGCTCTCGCCGGCGCCGCCGCCCTGTTCCTCGCAACGGCCGTCCCCGGCTCCGCCTCGGCTACCGGGCGTTCCGGCGCGCCCCTCCTGCGGCTGCCCGCACCCACCGGCCGTTACTCCGTCGGCGCCCGGGTCCTCCACCTCGTCGACCGCTCCCGCAACGACCCGTGGCAGCCCGAGATCGGCGTACGCGAGCTCATGGTCACCATCCTGCGGCCGGCTGTGCCCGGCCGTGGCTTCCCGCGCTTTCCGCAGCTCACGCCCGGCGCCGCAGGAGAGTTCGCCTTCCTCGCCCACCTGGTCCGTCCGCACCTGCCGGCGACGGGGGTCGACTGGGCGGCAACCCTCACCCATGCCCGGGCCGGGGCCCCGCCGTTGCCCGGCCGGCGCCCCGTGCTGCTCTACAGCCCCGGCGGCGGCGACGCCCGCACGATGGGCAGCTCCCTGGCGATCGACCTCGCCTCATGCGGCTGGACCGTCGTCACCGTTGACCACCCCGGAGACGCGAGCGAGGTGGAGTTCCCCGACGAGCGGCCGGGACGCGACCGGATCCGGACGACCGTGCTGCGCCCGGACATGGACGCGGCGACCTTCCGAACCGTGATCGACACGCGGGTCGCCGACCTCCGCTTCGTCCTCGACACCCTGGGGCTGGACCGGGTCGGGGTCTACGGGCACTCCGCGGGCGGCACCGCGGCCGCGCAGGCGCTCCACGAGGACCGGCGGATCGTCGCCGCCGTCAACCTGGAAGGGTACCTCGACCAGATGGACGGCGAACCGTTGCCGGTGGCCCGGCAAGGGACGGACCGGCCGCTGCTCCTGGCCGGCACCGACGGCTTCCGCGACGCCCGGCTGGACCGGTCCTGGGCAGCCCTCCTCGCACACGCGGGCCCCGTCACCCGGCGGCAACTCGACGACACCGCGCACTGGGTCTTCACCGACTACGCGGCCCTCGTCCCCCAGCTCCACAAGGCCGGCCTGATGACAGCTGCCGGACGCGCCGCCATGGTCGGCCGGGCAGACCCGCGCATCACCGTGCCCGCCGTTCGCGACCTCGTACGGTCGTTCTTCGCTCGTCACCTGCCCGTGTGAGCACGTCCCCTCCCGCTGAGGGTTGGCCGTTCGCCGTGGTGATGTACGCCGGACAGGGTCCGCCTCAGTCGGCACGGCCGTTTTTCCGCTGAACGAATGAGGACCGACATCCGAAGCAGATCGGCGAGGGGGTCACCGGGAAGGGGGCCTTGACCCCGGATTTTGAACACGGCTGTGCGGCTTGGTTCAGGGTAGTTGCTGCTGGTCGGAAGTCGTTCTCGTAGGCGATCGGGGACCGCTGATCAGCGCGCTCGCGGCTGCCGAGCCTGAGTACCGTGCCACCTTCGCGGCTCCAGCCTTGCAGCGGACAAGGCGTCTGGGCGCGGTCACCGTGGTGGGGTGGTCAGCCAGGACTTGATGACCTCGGCCGGCACGGTACGTAGGGGGTGAGGGCCTCGGCGATGGGGGCCGGGGCGGCTGGGTGGAGCTCGGTCCGTAGACGATCTCCCACAGGCCGTCGGAGTGCTCGAGGACGTCCGTCCGTACGTGCTGCGTGAGGGCGCGCAGCTGGCGGCGGAACTCCTCCACGCCGAGACCGGCCCGCTGGGCGAGTACGGGGATGTCTGTGTCCCACAGGTTGAGGCCGAGGATGTCGCCCTCCCCCCTGCTCTGCTCGGCCACGGCCAGGAACACACGCCGGGCCGTCTCGTCCGCGAGGTTCCTGCTGTGTACATACGCGATGGCGTGTTCACTCACGTCGGCGTTCCTTTCAGCGTTGGACGATGCGGCCGGAGGTGTCCCGGCGGCGCCCGTGGAGGGTGTCGAGGAGGTCTGCGAGCACCGACATGGTCTTGGGCTCAGCCCGGGCGATCTGGTCGGTGACGGCTAGTGTCTGAAGGGTCGGCGCCAGCTGGTTGAGCAGCTCCAACGCATCGGGGAGCGTCCGCGCGTAGAACTGCTGGGAGATCTCGCTCCCCTCCAGGTCGAACAGGTAGCAGGGCTCGTGGAGCCGCGCGAAGACGGTGAGGGTCAGCGGGACGTTGTACACCTCTCCGGCTCCGGTCCACGACTCGTAGCCAACAGCTTTGACCGCGTCGTTGAACGACCTTCCCTCTGCCTGCGTCAGCAGATCCTTGATGGTGCGACAGCTCCCTGCGCTGTAGACCCAGCTCTGACGCGGCCCCTCAATGCCGGGCGGCGTGCTGTCAGTCACGACCTTCCCCTTCCTGGTGCTTGTTGTGATCGGCTTTTGTTGTGGGCACGGACCGGGTGTGAGGCCCGGCAGGGTAGCTTCCGATGGGAGCGACCCTTCTTTGGCTCCGAGGTCAGCGGGGTGTCATCCGGGCGTGGAGGAGGGCGGCGCGTGTGAGCTCGCTGCCCTGCTTGTGCTCTTCGTTGAACAGGGTGGTAAGGCCCTTGGGGGCTTTCCAGCGCTCGCGCAGGTTCACCGTGACGCCGAGGTCGCCCAGGAGCGCGTCGACGGCGGCGGCCTCGCTGGGCCGGTCGCCCCACCCGTCGCCCCACCACAGGTGCTCGGTCGGCGTGCACGGCGCAGGATGGACGTGGCCGTCGCTGGTGAGCACCCACAGGGCCGGCCCGCGCGGGGTGTCGCGGTATCCGAGCCGGCGGCCCGGAGCTGGGTCCTTGGGCGCGGGGCGCAGCAGGACGGCGCCGCGGTGGGCGAACTCCGCAGTCTTGGCCGCCCAGGAGTAGACCGCGGTGGCGTCCCATACTTCCTCGGGCTCCGGCCTGCTGAGGTTGAACGAGTCGTACGGCCTGTCATCCGGCTTGGGGAACTTGTCGTACTTTCGCGCCAGCCGGCCGATGCCGTGCCCGGTTCCCCACCCGCATTGGCCGAGAAACCGCTGTTGACGTGCCGACGGTCAACCTCGCTGTGACGGGCCGCCAGCGATTTCCCCCGTCATCGGGCCGCTTGTCGGTACGGTTGGCCCGACCGCCGTACGCGCGAGGGCGGGTGCGGCTGCGAGGACAGGGCAGAGGAGGCCGACGTGACAGAGGTTGTGGCACGCGAGCTGGACGACCGGGTACTGGGACGCCGCTGGACAGTGCGTGTGGACGCCGCCGGCCGCGGCAGTGCCGCGGTGCGCGTCTCGTGCAGCCGCCCGGCCTGTGCCGATCAGCGTCAGCCGTCCGCAGCCGCCGGCCGCGCCGCCGCGGCAGCTCACCTCACGTCCCACCTACAGGCCACGGCCGGCCCTCGGGCCGACGCGTACTGCGCGTGCCGGGCCGACAACTGCCGCACACACCTGCGCCCCACCGGCCGGCATGAACGCGCCCAGCCCTGGCGCTGCGGCGGCGTGGTTGTCCTGGCGGTGGTCACCGATCGGGAACGGCGGGTGTGGCAGGCCATGGAGTGCTGTTCACGCTGCGCGGCCGCCACGCCCGGCGCGAAGGTCATCCTCACAGCCCCGGCTGCCACCGGCCCGGAAACTGCCGAACGCCCTGCATCCTCTCCCACGAGCACCCCGCGGATTTGCGACCCCTCCTCGCCAGTGTCCGGTCTGCGGGAGGTGCCGGCGCCCCGCTCGGCACCTGCGCGACACCGCCTGCCGCAGGCGAAGATCGCGCAACGGGTCATCCCGGACGACCTGCGGCCCGCCGCCTTGCGGGACGAACTCATCGAACTCGGCGACCTCTTCCGCGCCTACCAGCAGCGCGACCAGCCCGACTTGGCGCTGCTCGCCGACCTCCAGGAACGCAAGGCCCGCGCCTTCACCGCCTGGGCCGATGCCACCTGCGAGGGGGTCCTGCGGTGGGAAGCCCGGCGTGCCGAGCAGGCCGCTGTCGCCGCCCGCCTGCAGCACCAGCAGCGCACCGGAGGCATCACCGGCTGCGACGGGCCGACCGTGGCCCGACTGCTGACCGTCCCGACGCAGTGGGACCACGCACGTTCTGTCCTCGCCTACGTAGCCGACCACGCCCCGCTGCCCGGACCGGAAGCACGGCTGCTCGTGCTCATGCTGACCCTGCGCACCGCGCACACCGGCACCGGCAACCTCGTCGGCCAGGACCTCACCGCACTGGGCCTGACCGATCCCGAGGACCTGGTCGAGAAGCTGACCGGCTGCGGCTGGCTGGTGCTTCCGGGCACGGTCGGCGACCTGCTCGCCTCCCGGCCGGAGAACGCCACCCCGATCACCGTTCCCTCCCTGGTACCCGGCGCGGACGGGACGGGGCCGTTCACGTTCGGCAAGAAGATGCGGCCCAAGCTCTCCGGCTGGGCCCAGAGGGTCATCTCGGACAAGAAGCTCCGCAAGGCCAAGGCCACTGCCGGCACCCGGCTCCTCGCCCTGCGCCTGGCTACTCAGACCGAAGCCTCGGGATCCCTCGGCCCTGGTGGACATGGCATCGCCCTGAACGCCCTCGCCGCCTGGGTCCCGGCCGATGGTGGCGAACTGAAGGACCTGGTCGACCAGCTGACCGCAGCGGACTGGCTCACCGACGCCGCCCTCACCGACACCCACCTCACCGGGCAGCTCACCGAACGCGTCCTCCCCCTCACCTGTCCCCTGCCCCCGCCGGCCCAGGCACTCGGCACCCGGTAGGCCGACGGCCACGAGCAGGCAGGCCGGCGGGGCACGGCCAGGCGTGCCGTGGAGGCACCAGGCTGTCTCCACGGGACACGCCGCCACGGTCTCCCGGCCCGCTCGTCAGCCCCGTCGCCACGGAAGACAGGGACCCCTCGTGACGGCGCAGACTCGGCCGCTGTCCGGGGAGTGTTCCTGCGGTCTGCTCCGCCCCGGGATCCGGCCCGCCCCCGGTGTCCGCGGATCCGGAGGAGGCCGGCTCGTCCACAGCCCTCGACGGCCGGCCGTGCGCCCCGCAGCCCGGATGGATTTTCCGCCATTCGGGTGGGCTAGTGGCCGCAGGAACCCACCATCCCGGCAGCAAGCCGGACGTGATCCCGATGAGCAGAAGCTGCACCGTCCGACGGGAATCGGCAGGACACGACCGGCCGCCGTTCCCTACTGTCACATCGGAAAGGATGTGGACATGGCACTGGTCAAAAGGGGATCGCGGCTCATCAACGTGGACGGCACCACCTACCGGTGGCGACTCCGCGAACGGCCGACCTACGACCAGGGACTGGTCCGGTCACCCCTCACCTACGCGGTCGAACACGCCCACGCTGCCGGCACCACGCTGGTGGTTACCACCAACCAGCCGCACCCGAGCAACTGGTTCGGAACACAAGGCAGCCCGATCCTGCCTGCCCAGGTGGCTGACAGCATCCGCGCCGCTCTCGCCGACGGCTGGACGCCCGAGAGCCGCGGCTCACCCTTCCACCTCGACCAGTCAGCGGGCTTCGTCTCGTCCCACTGAGGTCGACTTCTTGCTTCTCGCCTTCGCGGTGTCGGTTTTGCGGGGTGTGTGGACGTCGTGGTGTGGGGTGGGCCGGGTGTTCTTTCGGCCGGGAGGGCGTCCCGGGCCGGGGCGGGTGGGTTTCGGTGCCTGGGCCGGGCAGACGGCCGCCGGGCGGATGTGCCGGAAGTCGCGGCGGACACGTGCGGGCGTGAGGCTGTCGGAGGAGGCGGGCCTCTCCCATGGGCGGCGCCGGTCAGCTGCCAGTGGCCGGGCCAGTCGCAGTTGGGTGTAGGCGGCGAGGATCAGCCAGGTCCAGCGGTCCGCCGCCTCGGGCGTGCGGATCTTCGGGCAGGTCCAGCCGAGGGTCTGCTTGAACAGGCGGAAGGTGTGCTCGATGTCGAAGCGACGCAGGTATGCCTGCCAGAGCCGGTCGGCGTCGGCTGTGGTGGCGTCGGTGCCGGACCACCACAGCCAGACCGGCTTCGGGGTGGCTGTGGTGGGCAGATGATCGATGTCCAGGCGGATGACGGTCCCCTCGACGACCGGACGGGTGCCGTCGGCCGCGGCCCAGGATGAACGGTGGGTGAGCCTGGGATGCAGCCGGTCCCACGAGCGTGCTCGGGCGGTGCCGTAGAGGCGGGTGTCGGTGACGGTTTCGGTGTCCGGGGTGCCCCAGGTGTCGGGCTGTCCGAAGACGAACTCGCCGCCGTGCCGGGCCGGCCGGCCCCGGGTGTGAGGCTGCCGCGGCGGGGCCGGCCTGCGCAGGACACGGTCCGACCGCATCCGGGCCAGGACCTGCACCGGCAAATCCTTCAGCAGGAAGGCGAGGCGGGGTGCGTCGTATCCGGCGTCCGCGATGACCAGGATGTCCGGGTCACCGGCCTGCCGTAGGTGTGACACAAGATCCGCTGTGGTGAGGTGTGGGCGTCCGGCCGCAGCCAGCACGTGATATCAACGGCCAGGACCAGCCGCCCGTCGGCCGCCCGCGGCAGCGGCACCGAGGCCAGCGCTCGTCGCATCCGGTCCGCATCGACCAGGCCCTTCGAGACGGCGGCGTAGAGACCTCCGTGACCGCGGCGGTGTTCGCCCACCAGCGACAACTCTGCCAGCGACCTCACCGGCCCGTCCCCGCACAACACCGCATCCGCAAGCTCGAACAGAGCATCCGAACGAGCGGTGAGACAGGTATAGAACTCACCCCGGAAGCGTGACAGTTCCGCCAACGCTTCCCGGCGAGCATCATGATGCAGCAGACTCATCCTCACGGCCTTCGCGCTGGACATGTGTGTTCCTTGGTCGGAGCACATGTTCAGACGAAGGCCGCTTCCACGTACGGCGGATACCGAACCGAGTGATCAAGTACGACGCACCGTTCGACGGCGTACGTTAAAGATCAAGCTAGGGCCCCCGCCCCGCCACGAGCCTCCCGCCGTGTGAGAACACCGCCCGCGCACACGTTGCGCGGGCGCCGACCGGCAAGACGCCCCGAGCCCGCCCCCATCCGGAGAACACCATGTCAACCGTGCCCCCCTCGCGGCCCGTGCCCGGCAGCGAGAGCACACCGCAGATCCCCGAGGTCACCCTCGACGAGTTGCTGCTGCCCCTGCCGCCCGGAGCCGGTGACCGCCCGGCGCTGATCGACGGCGCCACCGGCGAGCGCTGGAGCCACCAGGAGGTCCGGGAACGCGCCCTGGCCTGTGCGCAGGAAGCGCGGCACACCGGCGTGGAGCCCGGGCAGCGGGTGCTGCTCGCCCTGCCCAACGGCCTCGGCTTCGCGGCCGCGCTGCTCGGTCTGCTGGCCACGGGTGCGGTGGTCAGCCCGCTCGACCACCGCACCCCGGCTCCGGAACTCGCCCGCCGAGCCGAGGCGATCGGCGCCCGGACGCTGCTCGGCAGCCCCGCAGGCCGACTCGTCCGCCTCTCCGCAGGCCCCGGCCGGGCCCGCTCCGGCACCACGGGGACACCGGCCGGCCTCGCCCTGCTGCCTTGGTCCTCCGGCACCACCGCCAGCCCCAAACCGGTCGCCGTCACCCACCGCAACGCGGTGGCCGGCCTGGTCCAACTGGCGGCCGCCCAACCGTTGGCACCTGACGACGTACTGCTCGGCGTACTACCGTTCTTCCACCTGTTCGGGATGCAGTACGTCCTCAACCACGCACTGCTGTCCGGCGCGAGTGTGGTGCTGCTCCCGCGGTGGAACGCGCAGGCGGCCCTGGACGCGGCAGCCGAACACGGCATCACCCTGCTCCACGCCGTGCCGCCGATGGTGCACGACCTCGCCGCCGCGGCCGAGCACCCCTCGCTAAGCCGCCCGCACACCCGGCGACCCCACCGCCTCCAGCAGGTGCTCAGCGGTGGTGCCCCCCTGGACCCGGAGACGGCCGCGCGCTGCGAGCGCGCCCTGGGCGTACCCGTGGACGGCGCGTACGGACTCACCGAGGTCAATACCTGTCACTTCACCCGGCGCGGCGCCATCCGCCGCCCCGGATCGAGCGGACATCCCGTACCCGGCACCGAATACCGGCTGGTGGCACCGGACGGCTCCGTCCCAGGCGACTGGCCGGCCGGAACCGGCGAACTCCACCTGCGTGGCCCGCAGGTCGCCGCCGGATACCTCGCCCCGGACGGCCGGCTCGTCACGGTCACCGACGCCGACGGCTGGCTGGCCACCGGCGACCTGGCCCGGGTCGACGCCGACGGCTGCCTGTACGTGGTCGACCGGCTCAAAGACGTCATCAAGTACAACGGGCACCAGATCTCCCCGACCGAGGTCGAAGAGGTGCTGCGCACCCACCCGGCGGTCACCGACGCGGCCCTCGTCCCGGTCCCCGACCAGCGGGCCGGACAACTCCCCCTGGCCTGTATCGTGCCCGCCACCGGCAGCCGCCTCACCCCGGAACTCGGCGCCGAGATCAAGGAGTTCGTCGCGGCTCGGCTCGCCCCCCACAAGAAGCCGCGTCTCCTGCGGGAAGTCCCGCACATCGAACGGACCGCCTCCGGCAAACCGCTGCGCCGGCTGCTCACCCCCACCGCCCCCCGCCCGGGCGCCGCCCGCCCGCTCGACCCCGACCTCACCGGCCGGACCGTGCTCGTCACCGGCGGCTCCCGCGGCCTGGGCCGGGCTCTGGCCGAAGCCTTCCTCGACCACGGCGCCCGGGTCGCCGTCACCGGACGTGACCGGGCCGCTCTGGAGCGGGTGCACGCCGAGCTGACCCCGCACGGCGACCTGCACACCGCGGCAGTGGACAGCACCGACCACGGCGCACTGTGCGACCTCGCCGATCGGCTACTGGCCCGATGGGGCGGGGTGGACGTGCTGGTCGCCAACGCCGGAGCGCCCGGGCCCTGCGGCCCCGCCTGGGAGAACGACCCCGACCACTGGTGGTCCGCTCAGCAGGCCAACGTCCGCGGCACCTTCCTGACCTGCCACGCCTTCGTCCCGCAGCTGATCGAACGCGGGGGCAGGATCATCACCGTGGCCAGCAACGCCGGACTGCACCGGTGGCCGCACATGTCGGCCTACTCGGTCGCCAAGGCCGCAGTGATCAAATTCACCGAGAACCTGGCCGCCGAACTGCGCCCGCATGGCGTGCGCGCCTTCGCCTACCACCCCGGGCTGCTCACCATCGGCATGGCCACCCGCCAACTGGACGGCCGTCCCGAACCCGGATCCTGGGACGAACGGATCCAGGACTGGTACCTGCGCGAACACGCCGCCGGCCGGACCACCCCCACCGCGCTCAGTACGCGCGGCGCCCTGCTGCTCGCCGCAGGCGCGGCCGACCACCTCTCCGGGCAGTACCTCACCCCCGAACACCCCGCCCTCGCACCTGCGGGGTCGGCAGCCAAGTGATCCCACCCCGGCCGACCGCCGACCGCCGAGCGTCCGGGCCGTACGACCATTGACGGTCTCGGGCCAGGACGCCGGCGGTGGGGGCATCAGCTGTGCGAGAAGGAGGGGCGGCCCATCCACCAGTTGCCGGCGGCGTCAGGGTCCGAGCTGGTCCAGAACTCGATCACCGCGTTGGTGAACTCCTCGGGCGACAGCATGCCGTTGCCGTCAGTGTCGAGGCGGGCGAACGCCTCCTCGGCCTCCTCCGCGGTGAACTGCGGGAAATGGCCACGCTGGAACGCGAGGAACTCGGCCGGGCTGATCTGGCCGTCCTGGTTGATGTCGGCGATCGCCAGGTAAGTGCTGGCGAGCCCGCCGAGGACGGTCCGGGCGGTCTCGGGGTTCTCGGCCAGGGCACGGGTCGAGGCGACGAACCGGTCCTTGGGAATCCCCTGGCTGCCGGGCGGGAGGAACGGCAGGTGCACCTCCCGCCAGATGCCGGTGTAGGCGGCGGTGATCCGCTGCGCTTCCGGGGAGCCCTCGGCGTGGCCGAGGGAGAGTGCCACCCGGCGGCCCATCTCCACGTGGTCGTCCTCGGTGAGCGTGCCATTGCCGTCCACGTCGAGGTGGTCGAAACCCCGCTCGATCTTCGCTGTCAGAAAGTCCCGCTCGGTCATCGCTGCTCCTCGTAAGCGTGCGAACACAAAGACAAGGCGCCGGAACGCACCCTGCCACAAGGCCAACGACGGGCCGCCCACAAGGAAACGTCCGCGGACCGGCCGCTGTGGACAGCCACGTCATTCGGCTCTGTCGGGGATGCTGTGATGTCGGAGGGGCACGGGGCGAGGAGTACGTGTTGGCGTAGGAGGTCGAGGTTTGGCTTCTGGGAGCACGTCCCGGAGGGCCGGACTGGCGCGACTTCGGTCGTAAGCGGTCTGTCTCGCTGTCACAAGGGCGGCGACGAGTCCGAACCGCTCACCGAGAAGGACGGCAGCGCGCTGGCCGACGGCTGCTGTCCGCCATGGCCAAGACCGCGGCTGTCCGGGCAGTCACCTCCTGGTCCTTGAGGGCCGCCGGGCCGGTGCGCCCCGCTGTCGGCCAGACAGATGTTCCGCCGCCCTGCCTCCAGCGGTCACACCGGCCGGAGGCGGCGCCCCGCTGGCCGCAAGCGTCCAGGCAACGGTCAGCCGGCCGCCGGTGCACCGCTCTCACCGGCCGCCGCCGGCCGCGGCAGCCGGGGTGCGGGCCAGGCCGGGTTCCACCGCCAGGACGCCCACGCGGCGGCGTCGGCGAACGGGCCGGAGCGCTCGGTGATCATCGCGAGCACTTGGTCGCGAGCGGCGTCGACGGCCTGGTGCTCGGAGTCGGTGACGATGCCGAGCCGCCGCACGTGCGCGTACTCGTCTTCGTCCTTCCACTCCCAGCGACTGAGGCCGGGGTCGACGACCAGGTCTACGGTCAGGTCAAAGGTGTCGAAGCCGTCCGCGGTACGGCGGGTGGGGTGCTCGAAGTTCACGTACCAGTTCCGCAGCCGGCGCCCGTCCCCGTCCGGGACGTAGAAGGCGTTGACGCTGAACCACGCCGTCGGCTGCTTCCACAGCAGCAGCTCGGTCTCCTGCCACACCGCGTCCGTCAGCCCCCACACGCCGGTCGCCATCGCGTCGAACGCCTCCGTGCGCACCGACCGGTCGCCCTCGGCAAGTGCCCTGGCGTACAGGGCCGGCCAGCGGGCCTCAGCCCCTGGCGAGCAGGCAGCCACCAGGGCCTCGCTCGTGTCGGCGACGACACGCAGAGCGTGCTCGCTCCACACCCGGCCCGTACGGTGCACGTCGCGCCGTACGACCGTCTGGCCCTCCTCGAAGCTCTCCACCAGCTCCTCCTTCACCGCGGCCGGGTCTCAGCACGCGGTCCCCAGCCCAGCACCGAGTAGGCGGCCTGGGCAAGCCCCCGTGGGGAGGAGGCTTGCCCGGCTCAGGTCGGCTGAAGGGGGGGCGACGGCATCCACCGGCCCTGACGCCTCCACCAACATCGGCCGGAAGAGCCGCAAGGAAAGCGGTGCCAGTCCGAGCCCCTGTTGATCCCCTACGGCGCCCCGCCTACACCCTCGATGACAGCGATCGGCGTCGCCGACACCGAATCGTCGGAGCCGGCGGCGCGGGTGCCGGCGAGGACCAGGAGGACGGCACCGACGCCGCCGCGGGGTCGGCGCTGCTGCACTTCTCCTCTCCTCGGGACGCGGCCACGATCGCCGCGTTCCTGCGCGCCCGGGTCTACCGACCGGAGTCCCTGGTGTGGCTGGAGGGCTACCAGGCCCTCATCCAGTGGCGGCCGAGAACCAGATCACCGTCCTCTACGCCGTCCCGTACGACACCGAGACGGAGGTCGGCGTCACGAAGGACTTCTCCCTCGGGCGACGGGTGCACCAGCAACGCCCACACGCCACCTCGCGTGGTGAGGGAGCGCCGGCCACAGACCGGAGCGGTGGCGGTCGGCCGGCCTGGTTCGCGGCCCGGAATCGCGAGATTGCCGGCCGGATCATTCCGTTACGGGAAGGCACTCGGCGAGCAGGTCGACGACGTCGTGCCAGGCTCGCTGCGCGTGCCGTGGGTGGTAGCCAACGCCGGGGACCACGGGGTGGTCGACCGGCGGGTGGTGGAAGGCGTGCAAGGCGCCGCCGTAGACCGTGAGGCGCCAGTCGACGCCTGCGGCCTGCATCTCGGCGGTGAACGCGTCCCGTTGCGCGGGCGGCATGATCGGGTCATCCGATCCGACCCCGGCCCACACCGGGCAGCGGATGCGCGCCGCCTCACCCGGCAGGCCCGTGGTGGTTGCGTTGACTGTCCCGATCGCCCGCAGGCTGACGCCGTCGCGCCCGAGTTCCAGCGCGATGGCGCCCCCGGTGCCGTAGCCGATGGCGGCGATCCGGTCGGGGTCGGTCCGCGGTTCGGCGCGCAGCACGTCGAGCGCCGCGTGTCCGATGCCCCGCATCCGGCCGGGGTCGGCGAGCAGCGGCAGGCAACGGGCCAGCATCTCCTCGGGGTCACCCAAATAGCGCCCGCCGTGAAGGTCGAAGGCCAGTGCTACATATCCCAGCTCGGCAAGAGCATCGGCCCGACGGCGCTCGACGTCACTGAGCCCCATGCCCTCTGGCCCGAGCAGCACCGCGGGCCGGCGGTCGACACCGGCCGGGACGGCGAGGTGCCCGATCATCGTCCGGCCGTCGGCCTGGTACTCGACCGTGCGCGTCGTAATCGTCATGAGACTGGACCGTAATGATTGCCGAGCTCGGTCGGGCCGGTGTTCACCGCTGGCAGAACAGCGCGGGTATGCCTCTGAAATGCGGCGACGGCTCACAAGCTCCGTCACAGACCCCGTTCCCGACAACCCGGTTCCCGGCCGCTGAGAGACCGGGACCGGGTTGTTGCGGGCGCGTGCGCTCACCCGGGCGGGTCGGGTGAGCTTCGGCGTGGCGGTTGAGCTGGGCCATGAGCTCGTGGTTGGCAGCGCGGGTGACGGCGAGGTCGTCGTCGCGTTCCTGGAGTTTCAGTTCCAGGTCGATCGCCTGCTGTTCGAGGGTGGTGATCCGTCCCTTGAACTGCTCGGTGTCATCGGGGCCGCCGATGCCCGCCTCGCGCCAGACCTGCTCGCCGAGTGCTTGGCTGAGGCGCTGTTCGAGGCGGCGGACCTGGGTGGCGAGGCGGGGTGGTGTGGGCGTCAGCGGCCGCGAGATCGGCCTTGAGCGATGCGCGGCTGACGGTGGGGCCGTTGCCGCCGGGGGTGGTGGCCGGTTCGGCGGCCTGGGCGTGAATGTGGGCGAGGAGGTCGCGGTGGCGGTAGGGGGTTGGGCGTCGAGCACGCTGGTGACCGCGCCCCAGATGCGCTTCCCGTGGCGGTCGAACTGCATCTGGGTGACGCGCTCGACCGCCTCCCGCAGGCGTACTTCCTTGACGCGGTAGTACGTCCTGGTGGCTGGTCATTGTCGTGGTCCATGAGCTCGGCGAAGACGTCGACGGCAACGCCTGCGTCCGCGTGTGGACGACGGCGTAATTCGGCTCTGTCGGGGATCTTGTGATGCCGCAGGACGTGGAGTGTGGGATCACCCACCCCTGAACTGGCCGGTGGGTCCTTTCATGCCGTGGCGACCTTTTACCTTGGTTCCATGAGCGATACGGACGCGAGAGGTCGGGTCGAGTTGCCGCATGAGGGTGTCCGCGCCGGTGAGCACGGTGCTCGCGCGCGGTGCCTGCCCGAGCCGTGGATGTGCGATGTCTTCTATCTCGACGGCAGCCTGAGGGACATTCGGGTCCTCGACACGACCCGCGGCGAGTGGATCGCTGTCCTCGATCGCCTGCGTGCCGTGGCTGACGAGACTGAGGTGGAGCACCCCTACCCCCAGCTCGATCCCGTGCGTCCCGCCTTCACCGACCTCTTCCGCGTCTGGGCAGACGACCCCGAGGGAGAGGCAACGACTTTCTCTTTCCGGGCCCGCTTCGGCGCCGTGTGGTTCTTCGCCCTGCCCTGCTGCGAGGAGGAGATCGAGTTCTCCTTCTGGCCCGAAGACGTCCTCGACGGGACGGGGGTGGCTGCCGTGCTGCGGTTCCTGGTCGAGGTCGCGACGGCCAGCCAACGACGGGCTCTGCTGACCGGCGAGATCGTCCGGTACGACCCGGAGATGCCGACGCTGATCTCCCACGACCCCGTCACCGGCTTCACTTCCCACCTCTGAAGGAGTGACGTGGACGTGCGCGCGGTGGGGCTCTGTCGGTGATCTTGCGCTGTCGCACGGTCATGGGGCAGGGCGTTCCTCTGTCGTGGGAGTCGTAGTCGACGCACAGCTCGTAGACGCAGCCGAGCCAGGCGGCATGTTTGCCCGGCGGTGTGGACGCTGGAGGATGTCGCCACGCCTGTCAGGTGATACTGGTCGCCGTTCCGAGGGACAGTGACCTCGATGCTCACCTCGTACGCATTGCCGCTGTTGGCGCTGATGCCGCTTTCGTACGTCACCACGGCACTCTCTGTCGCCGCAGCCGATGGGCTGACCCCGTCCAATTCGGGCGGTCGACGAAGCAGGTCTCAAGAGCTCCGGTGGTGAATTTCGAGATTCGGGGTTGCTTCGGATTCACCAGCCACATCCTCGGCGACACGCTCACCACGCTCGCGGACTGGCACGTCGTCATTCGGAAATCAACATCTATTACGCGACGGCCGGCGAAGTGATTGCCCGGCAATCACCGTAGGGAGAGTGGGCGGCCCGCCGGGCGGGGGCCGGGTCGGACGCTGTGCACCCGGCGCAGGCAGGCCCCTTGCCCGGCCCGCTCCCCCGGGTCACGGCCGCCCCTTCGCGTTGCCGCGCGGCCGACGGCGTTGTGGTCAGGATTCCTTGCCGGCCAGCACCCGGTCGGCGAGGTAGTGCGGACAGCTCCTGTCGTGCCAGGTGACCGTCAGGCACCCTCCCCACACCGCGAGCGTCCGCACCGCACCATCAACAGGAACCGCCTCGCAGAAGGAACACACCACCGTCCGCGGCCGCAGAACATCCACCCGGCCCGCTCCCTTCCCCTCTCGCGCACCCGGTCGAGACCACCTCTACCAGATGCCCCCAGGCCACACACCCATACCCGCAAGTACGGCACCCACCGCAGAGGGTGGCCTGGTGCGGTGCTGCGTCGACCACGCCGCGTGTCGAACTCCGCAGCAGGTCGGGGGCGATGCCCGTCGGGCTGAGGGCGCCGCCGGTCCAGGTGAGGGTCGCCCAGCCGGTCGCTGCCAGCGCCCGCCCAGTTGCGCGGCTGCCCTCCCGCGGCGAGCTGTCGCTCAAAGGTCCTGGCGTAGGGATGCCGGGCAGGTACCGCGGCGTCGAAGCTGACGAGCAGCGTCTGCCGACCCCGGCCGCCGGCCGTGCGACCGTGGTCGCTCAAATGGCTGTGCCGGGCACCTTCACAGCAACCCCTGGGCGAGGTTGTCGGCGATGCGCTGGAGCACGGAGACCGCAGTCGCGTACTCCTCCTCCGTGATGTCGCCGATGAGCTCCGCGCGCACCCGGTCCATGTGTTCCTTCGCCGTGGCCAGGCCCTCGTGACCCTGCTCCGTGAGGGTCAGCCGGCCGTCCGTGCCGATGCCGAGCCAGCCCCGGTGTAGGAGGGCGTCGGAGGCGTGGACCATCACCTGGGTGCCCATGCCGTAGGGCACGGCCAAGGCGCGGATATCCTCCCTGGTGAGGCCGTGCTCGGCCCGAACGATGTTGTTGAGGGCCCACCACTGGGGCTGGGTCATGTCGATGCGTGCCAGGGCGGCCTGCGAGTGCCGCAGGATCGCCTCGGTGGCGCCCCAGGCGACCAGGGCGATGGGCCGCCGGCCGAGCGTGGTGGTGCCGTTCTGCGGGGTGCTTGCGGTCGTCATGATCGCCAAGCTAGGACCTCAAGTGCGATTGAGGTCAAGGCTGGTTCAGATCATCATGGCTGCGATGGTGCGGTTGCAGTTCGCCGGGAAGCCGGGGGCGAACCGTGACCGATGCCGCCCTGGCGGCGAGCCCCGGCCGGGGTGGGCAAGCCCGGTGGGGGTGGCTTGCCCAGGTGCCCCTTGGGCTTGCCCCACGCCGGTCAGCGGCCGACCGCTTCGGGGTAGCGAGCGTTACCCCGCCCTCGTAGCTCTCCACGATCTGCCGGGCCCGCTCCACCACGGCCAGCGCTGCTCGGGTGCCGGGGCCGGTTCGCCCCACGCCTTGTGCAGCGCCGCGTGCAGCTCGTCGTTCCCCGCCTGGTCGACCACGGACCGGTACTCACCGGGACCTCGCGTGTGTCCTGAACGGCGGCCATGGTGCCGTTGCGGGGTGCCGATCCACCCGATGGTGGTGACCTTCCAGTCGAGCTGTACGACGGCACCGGGTGTGCTCCTTCAGCACTGGGTGGGTAGGTGTGGCAGCAGCGTCATCAGGTCCTGGCGGACGCATTCGGCCAGGAGCGGGGTCGTTGGCCGTCCACTGGTGGGCTACGCCGATCGCGTCGGCGGCCTTGGTACGGGAGGAGTTCTTGTGGGGGAAGGCGCCGCCGGTCACCCGGGCGGTAAAGGACGCCGGTCCCGGCGGGCGCGGCAGGCACAGCAGCGGGTGGTGCGGGGTGAAGTCGAAGTGCCCGAGGTGGGCGGCGGGCTCTTGGTCGAGGAACCGACGCTGACCACCAGCCAGGTGCGGGGGGCGGTCCGGAGCGTTGCACAGCCACAGGTCGAACGTGCCGGCCTGCGCCGCTCAGCGCGGTGTCTCGGGGCAGACGTACCAGCCGGTGGTCTCCACGACGATCGTGCGCCCCGACCCCCGCCAGGGGCAGGTCCTCCAGGACGGCGAGCGCAGCCCGCACCCGCGGATCCGCCGCCTCACTGACGGCTATCACCAGAGCTTGTCGATCTCCCCCGGATACAGCTCGATGCGGGAATGACGGAACGACGCCTGGGCCTGCCGGCCCTCAGGCGAGAAGAAGTCCGCCATAGTGACCTTGCCGAAACCGTTTTGGTCACTGGGGAACGGAGCCTGCGGTGTTCCTCCGATGAGTACAGCTCCCGGAAGCACACGCCAGCCCGCCCCCTCATAGAACGCCTGCAGCGGGCGATCACACGTGAACAGGCCCAGGTCCAGGCTCTGCGCGATCATCTTCTCCCGCGCAGCTGTCACCAGATGCCGGCCATACCCGCGGCCACGTGCTTCCTTGCTCGTCACCACCGTGCTCAGCCCACCAGCCGAAAAGCGCCGGCCGGCATGGACGATCTCCTTGGACAGGATGTCCAGCGCGGCCAGCACGGTTCCCTCGTCCACGAGCAGCATCGACAACGGCCGCAGCGCAGGATCATGGCAGGGGCCGTCAACAGGAACGTCCGAACCGGACTCGGACGGCCACGCCTGCTCTTGGATCGCTCTCACCTGCACACGCAAGTCGGTGGGAGTGGCTGCTTCTGGGAACGACAAGATCTGCACGCGCCGATTGTGCTCACGCACCATGCAAACGCAAGCGATTTAAGCGATTTACGCGATGCCAGCGGATCACGCTCGTCCGCTAGATCAGCACCGGACCGAGGCCGGATCCCGGAAGGGGCCTCGGGGAGCCTGCGTCTGCCCGGGCCGGGCCGGGCCGGGCCGGGCCGCCCAGGTCAGACGCCTACGGCCGCCGTCGGGCCCGGCGCAGCGCGGCTACGCGCGGCGGTCGAACTGCGGGTGCACGTCGGTGCCGGCTACCAGGTCGGGGAAGGTGCGCACGGCCCGCCAGTCGGCCCGGGGGCGGATCACCTCCAGGAGCGCGACGTCCCGGGCCTCCCAGAGGGGGACCGTGGTCACCCCGCCGTGGTGCTTGTAGTCGACGTCCACCGAGCCGACCGGAGACGGCCACCCGAGCCTGACCGCCTGATCGAAGAGCGGGACGGCCTGCTTAGACGTCATCTCTGTCGTGTCTTGATCAGCCGGGTTTTCCCGCTCAGTTCTGCCTCTCGAATCCCGCCAGCAGTGCGCGGGGGTCGAAGGTCACCCGGATTCGGGTGACCTTCCCGTCGTCCACGTGCATCCAGTTCACCGTCGGGGTAGGCGGCGCAACGTTCGTGCACAGGTCGAACCAGGTGATCACTTCATCACCTTCTGCGACCCGCACCTTCACGTCGATGTTCTCCAGCACCTGACCGAGCCCCTTCAGCCCGGCAAGCGCCTCCTCTACCCCCGACGCCGTTCCCAGCGCTCCGACGAAGTCGACATCCTCGGCCAGCAGCCCCCTCAAGGTGTCGAAGTCGCCCGCCTCCCAGGCGGTGAAGTAGGTCTCGGCAAGCTCTCGCGCACTCTTCGTCGTCGTCATGCCCCCATCCTCCTGTCATCTGAGCAATCCGTCCAACAGATGGATCAGATGACAGCTATCATTACTGGATATGGAGATGCATCAGCTGCGCTACTTCGCTGCGATCATGGAGGAGGGCACCTTCACCGCTGCCGCCCATCGTCTGCACATCAGCCAGTCCGGCATCAGCACGCAAGTGGCCAAGCTGGAATCGGAACTGGGCCAGCAACTGATCGACCGCTCCGGCCGTCACATCCGCCTCACCCCGGTCGGTGAAGCCGTTCTCCCCCTCGCGAAGAACGCCCTTGCCACATTTGAAGCCATCAAGCACACCGCCGCCGAGTTCGCCGATGCCGTTCGCGGCCGGGTCCGTCTCGGCATGATCATGGGCTGCTCGATCCCGGCCTTCCTCGACACCGTCGCGGACCTCGGCCGCACCCACCCCGGCATCGAGGTCAGCCTCCACGAGGGCCACTCCGACGACCTCCAGGCCCAGGTCCTTGCCGGCTCTCTCGACCTCGCCCTGATCGGCTACGCGGGCAGCGTCACTCCCGGGTTGGAGGCGAGCATCGTCATCGACGAACCGATCACCGCAGCCATCCCTGCCGGACACCCCCTCGACCGGCCGGACCTGCACCTCGGCGACCTACAGGGCGAGAAGATTCTCTGCCTCTCCCCTGGCACCGGTATCCGCGCCGCCTACGAGGACTCCTGCCACAGAATCGGCCTCCATCCACGCGTGGACATCGACGCCAGTTCTCCCGTCGCCCTGCTCCGCCTCGCTGAGCGCGGTGCCGGCATCGCCGTCCTCAGCGCCTCCTCCACACAAGGCACCGGCCTACAGACCGTCCCGCTCGTCAACGCGGCCACGCAAGCCCGGCTCGGGCTCATCACCCGCCGAGGTCAGCAGTCCCCAGCCGCACAGCTCCTGCGAAACAGCCTCCTCGCCGCTCTGCAAGCCGGCTAACTTCCTCCAGGGTCCGCAGCACCGTATGGGATCCCTCACCACCGGCGAAGATGGCGGCAGCGTTGCTGCCTGGGTTCGACCGGGCCTCCCCCGCCGGGATGACGGTGATCGATCCGCTCCACGGCTGAATCCACGGCGGACGCGGCCGAGACGGCGGGCGTGGCGTCGGGCGTGGCGTCGGGATTTGTGCGGGTTGTCGGGTGAGGATGGCGTAGTGCGACTTGATCACGTGTCCTATGCGGTGGCCCGCGACAGCTTCGCCTCGACCGTCCAGTGGATCGGATCGGCCCTCGGCGCCGGGTTCGTCGACGGGGGCGTGCACCCGCGATTCGGCACCCGCAACTTCATTCTCCCGCTGAGCGGCGGCACCTACGTCGAGGTCGTCACCACACTCGACCACCCCGCCGCCGACCGCGCACCCTTCGGCCAGGCGGTCGCGCGCCGCGCCGCCGAGGGCGGCGGCTGGCTCGGCTGGGTGGTCTCCGTCGACGACATCGCCCCGGTCGAGGCCCGCCTCGGCCGCACCTCGGCCGAGGGCCACCGTGTCCGCCCCGACGGGTTCGACCTGAGGTGGAAGCAGATCGGCCTGCTGGAACTGCTGGATGACCCGCAACTGCCGTACTTCCTCCAGTGGTTGGTCCCCATCGAGGAGCGCCCGAGCGCCGACCCGCGTACCTCCACCACCATCCACGGGGTCTCCATCGCCGGCGACGCCGCCTCCATCGCCGAATTCCTCGGCGAACCGGCCGACCACCCCCTCGAACAGATCGACGTCACCTGGGTCGAGGACGAGGAACCGGGCCTGGTCTCGGTCGAGTTCGCCACCGCCCACGGCCCGGTCACGATCTGACCCCAGCCGACTGCCCTGCGGCTCCGTGAAATCCGTTGTCCGCCGGGGTCAGGAGGCCGCCGGGCCGGAAACGCCCCGGCTACCGCCCGAAGCAGCCGCGCCCGTCGGCGCCCGCCTGACAGCCGGCCAGAGCGGCGGACGGGGCGACGGTCACTCAGGGGCGCCGAGCGGAGGGTGATCGAGCACGCGGGGCCTGTACTCGACCAGCTGGATGCGGCCGTCGAAGGTGCGGTGGTCGATCATCTCGAGGGCAACGTCGGGATAGCCGTCGTAGATGCGTTCTTCGCCCGTGGCCCCGGTGATCACCGGGAACATCACGACCCGGAAGCGGTCGACGAGTCCGGCTCGTAGAAGGGACCGGCACAGGCTGAGGCTGCCGATCGTGCTGAGGAGCCCCGAGCCACTCGACTTCATGGCGCGGACTGCCTCGACGGCGTCGTCGCGGACGAGCGTGGAGTTGGCCCACGTCAGTGGCTCCTCGAGCGAGGAGGAGAACACCACCTTGGGCGCTCGCGTGAGCTCGTTGACGGACGCCTCTTCTTCGGGCCTGAACTCGTCTTGGCCACTCGGGACCTCGCCTGCGGCGAAGCCCGACATCAGGCGGTAGGTGTTCGCTCCCATCAGGTAGGTGGCCTCGGGCTGCTCGCCGAGCCACGCGAGGTACTCCGGGCCCTCAAGGCCCCAGAAACCGGGCCATCCCTCTCCTGATGCATAGCCGTCGAGGGAGGTGATGAAGTCGACGAGAAGCTCCGACATGGCGGTGTCCTTTCCTGGGGTGTCACGAGCTTGGACCGAACGGAAGCCACAAACTCATCGGCCGCGCTGGGGAGAATCGAAGAAACGGCCAGGGCCGACCGTCACGCTCAGCCTGGCCAAGTACGACGCCCAGGGCAGGGCCACCTACGATGCTCAACGGTGCGCGCTGGGGGCTGGTGGGCGTCCGGGGCTGCCCAGTGCGTCATCCGGACGTAGAACGCGTCCCGCGGCCGACGTTCGTCCCAGCAGTCGGGGCGCTGTTGCCGGTCAGCAGAGGCGGCGTCGGGGGACGCCGGGGAGGTAGGTCGACCACTCGCCGTCCGTCAGGTCGCGTCCGGCGCGTCGGCAGACGCGTTCGGCCAGCCGGGCCGGGGACAGGTCCACGGACCGGGCGCGGGTGCCGGCGACGGCCCACAGGTCGTCGCCGTCGAAGGCCAGCGCTTCGACGCCCCGGCCGGGCAGCAGGAGGGGGTCTCCCAGGGCGTAGTGCCGGTCGGTGTCCCAGAGTTGGATGCTGTCGCCGTTGACCACTGCGGCCAGGAGCCGGCCGTCCTGGGAGAAGGTGAACTCGTCGAGGTCCTGGCCGCCCCTCCCGCCGCCGCGCGAGACGCTGCTCGACATCGTGGTGATCCGCTGCGTGACCTGCCCGTTCCACAGTTCGACCAGCCCGGTCTCCCTGAAGGCGGCCACGAGGCGTCCGTCCGGGGAGAAGGCCACGCTCCGGACGCCGCCGCTGAACGTGGCTTGCTTTCTCTCGGTGCCGGTCTTGAGGTCCAGTAGCGTGCCGTCGGTGCTCAGGAAGCGTCGGCCGTCCGGGCTGAAGGCGCCGTTGGCCTGAGTCCCGGAGACGGAGTGGACTTCCTTGCGCGTGCGGACGTCGAGGATCTTCAGAGTGTCGCCCGCTCCGGTGGGAACGCCCCCTTCCTTTTGGAGGGCGGCGATGTGGGCCCCATCAGGAGCCAGGTCCAGCCACGCCGGTCCGGTGCCCTCTGCGGACGCCCAGTGCAGCACGTCCCGTCCGGTGCCGACCTCCCGCAGGGTGATGCCGTATCGGTCGTCCGGCCCGCCCTGGGTGAAGGCGATCAGCCGGCCGTCGTCGCTGATGTCACCGAGTGCGGTGCTGGGCAGGTCCTGGGCGACCCACAGGTTCTGGCGGAACGCGGGCACCGCGTCCTTGCCCGTGCGCGTGTCGATCACCCTGCCCTGGAAGCGGTCGGAGCGGCCGCTGAGATCCGGGGAGAACCGCTCGGTGACCAGAGCCGTGCGCCCCTGTCCCGAGACCGCCCGGGCCGCCACGTAGGTCCGCACGGGGGTTCCCCCGGTCAGTGCCCCGGACACGTCGAGATGGTGGACGGTGTCGCCGGTCCACTGCAGGAGGCTCTCGGTCTCCTCGTCCAGGGCCAGGTCCCACACGGGGATGCGCGCGCTGGAGAGGTTGTTGAGGCCGGCCGCGGGAACCCGTACGACGGGCAGGCTTCCCCCGTCCGCGCTCCAGACCTCGATCCCGTTGGTGGTGTTCGTGGACACGAGGTAGTTCCCCCGGGAGCTGAACCTCGGTTCGGAGCCGAGCCCGGCGGCCTCCCCTACGACGCGCCCGGCCGCCAGGTCGTACACGACGACGTCGCAGGAGTTTCCGGAGCCGGTCGCGCTGATCGCGCCGACCCGGCCGCCGTCCGGACTGAACAGGAACTTCCTGTAACAGGTCGGCTCCTGTGAGCCGGAGGGCCGGGGGATCAGGACGCCCGGCCCTCCGGCCACGGGCCGGACGGTGACCCCGGCCGTCGAGCAGGAGACGATGTGGCGACCGTCGGGCGCGACGGACGCCCCCTCCGGGACGCTGGTGATCGTGCCGCCCGTCGGCGCGACGAGCTCCGTGCCGCCTGCGGGCAGGCCGAGGACCAGCTCGCCCTTGTTGGTCACTCCGGCAACATGGCGTCCGTTGAGCGTCAGCGGCGGGGCCAGCGGGTTGCCGTCGCCGGCCGAGACGACCTGTACCGTCCTCTCGTCCTGAGCCGGGACCACGACGACGGAGCCGTCCTCGCTCAAGTGTGACGACACCAGTAGGCCCACCTTGGTGCCGGGGGGCAGGAGGGTACGCGCACGGGCCCGGTCCGCGCCGGTCAGGCGGACCGCGCTCAGGCCCGCGTGAGACAGGAGGAACGCGTGCCGTCCCGTGCCCGACAGCATGCGCTCGGTGCTCTCGCCGTAGGTGAACGCGGGTGTGGGCGTGGCCTGGATCTCGCGCTGGGAGGCGGCGGCGATGAGGGCCGCCCGGGATTCGGGTACCTCCGCCACCCGCCAGGACGCCAGTCCCAGCAGCATCGCCGCGACCGGATCGGTACCGCGGAGCGTCTCGGCGGACTGGGCGGTCGTCCGTGCCGTGGCCTCGGCCTGTCTGCGGTCGATCTCGCGGGACTGAAGCCATGCCGCCCCGCCGGCCAGCAGCGCCAGCACGGTGACGACGGACAGCCCCGCCCTGACCCGCCGACGGCGGCGCACGGCACGTCGGGCCGCGGCCGATGCCGCGCCCGCGCAGGCGGATTCCAAGGGGTTCGGACGCAGGTGGAGCGGCGCCGTCGGCAACCACGCCGCGCACCTGGCCCATTCGCTGCCGTGCGGCAGGTCCTCGCTCCGGCGGCCGTTCCTCTCCCAGGCCAGTGCCGTGGTGGTGAGCCAGAGGCGGACGGCCGTACCGGCGCGGTCCGTCTCGATCCAGCCGCGCAGGCGGGGCCACGCCGGGATGAGCGCGGGCGCCGGGCGGACCCCGCCGTCGGGCAGCACGAGCAGTACCCCGCCCTCGGTGAGGGAGGCGACGGCCCCGGCCATGGCGTGCTGCTCCGTGTCGGGCCGGCCCGCGAGGAGTTCGGCGCGGGACGCCGAGCGCACCGTGTCCTCGGACCCGTCCGTTGACGGGCCGGGCACGACCAGGCGGAGCATGAGTTCGTGGGCGAGGGGCCGGGCCCGTTCGGGCAGGGCCGCCCAGGCCTCCTCGGCCCGCTCACCCAGGGTGGGGACCCGGTCTCCGGCGTCCGGTGCCGCGGGGCCGGCGCGTCGGGCGCCGACCTGCATCAGGGCGATCCGGGGGTCGGCGGCGGGGCTTTCGGCCGTCCCCGCCCCCGGCCGGGAGCCGGGCGCGGGCGCGTCGGCCGGGTCGCCCAGCAGGGACAGCAGGATCTCGGTGGCGGCCGGGCGGTGGTCGGGATCCTGCGACAGGGCGCGGCTCACCATGGCGCGCAAGGAGGGCGGCACGGTGGAGAGGTCGGGGCGATGACGGACGGTCCGGTAGGCGGTCTCGACCACGTTCTCGCCGCGGAACGGCTCCTCGCCCGAAGCCGCGTAGAGGACGGTGGCACCCCAGGCGAAGACGTCGGCAGCGGGTCCGGCCCGTTTCCCCGACAGCACCTCGGGGGCCATGTAGCCGAGCGTTCCCATGATCACGCCACTGGCGGTCTGCGACATGTCGAGGGACCGGGCGATGCCGAAGTCGATGATGCGGGGGCCGTCCGGGCCGAGCAGCACGTTCCCGGGCTTGAGGTCCCGGTGCACCACCCCTGCCCGATGGATCGCTGCCAGGCCGGTGGCGATGCCGATCGCCAGCCGGACCACCTCGTCCGCCGCCAATCGCCCGCCGTCGCGGACGCGGACGCCCAGCGAGGGGCCCGGCACGTATTCCCCGACGAGGTACGGCTCGTCGATACCGGACGACACCTCCAGCACCCGCGCGGTGCAGAAGCCTGCCACGCGCTGCGCGGCCTCCGCCTCCCGGTGGAACAGCCGGCGGACGGACTCGTCGGCGGAACGACGCAGTACCTTCACCGCCACCCGGTTCCCCGCCCGGTCGTACGCCTCGTACACGACCCCCTGGGCCCCCTCGCCGAGCCGTGAAGCCGGCCAGTACGCGCCGATCCTCTCCGGGTCCTCCGGTAACAAGGGACTTCCCACCGCTCCACCCCCCTTGGTCCGCCCCACGGGGGGCGGTGCGTCGCGCCATGCTCGGTGACCGGAGCCGGAAGGTCAACGGGGCCGCATGCGGGCCGGCTCCAGGACACCGAGCCGCATTGCCACCGCCTGGCGCCCGGGCGGGCGGCAATCCGTACGCACGGTCAGTCGGCCGCCGTCGGCGGCGGGGTCCAGCCGGCGGTGACGGTCAGGTGGGCCTGGTTGTTGCCGTTGACGATGCCCAGTTGGAGGTCCTGGGTGAGCTGGATGCCGAAGGTGACGGTGATCTCGGTGGGCGGCACCGGTACAGAGGTCATCGAGGAGTGGACCTCGCGGACGAGGGCGCCGAGGGGCTTCAGGGTGGAGCGCAGCGCGTCGGTGGCGAAGGCGGCGACCGCGTCGGCCCGTCTGCCCGTCTGCCCACGGGGACGACGGGGCCGAGGCCCTCACCCCCGGGGGCGCCTGAGAGCAGGAAGCGGACCGGTCCCTGTGCGCCGCCGCGCGACTACACCCCTGCCGCACGGCGGTCCCGTGAGCCGGGTCGTGGACGGTGAGGGTCTTGGCGTGCCAGGTCAGGAGGGTGCCGTCCGGACCGAAGCCGACCGGGTCCGTCAGGACCGGCACCGTGACCGGGTTCGGCAGTTGTTTTCCGGCGTCGACGTCCCAGACGGGGACCTGCCCGTCGCCCTGCTTCACGGCCGGCCGGATCCCGTCGGCGCTGAAGACCAGCGGGTCGCCGTGCCAGTGCTGCTGCAGGCTCGGGAGCTGACTTCCAGGCCGTGCAGGGGGGCGGCGAAGCGCTTCTGGGTGCGCAGGTCCCACAGGCCGATCTCGCCGTTCGTGGCGTCCGCCCGGCTCACGACGACCGCCTGGCCGGGGTGTCCGGGTCTGGGCACGATCCGGCCTTCGCCGAACGCGTCGCGCTCGCGCTCGACGTCATCGGGGTCCTCCTGGGCGGAGAAGGCGGGGGTGAGGACCGCTCCGGTCGCCGCGTCCAGACGGGCCACCGTGCCGTCCGACCCGAGGAGCGCGATCTCCGATCCCTGAAGGCCGACGAGGCTGTCGATGAGGACGTCCTTCTTGAGGAGTCGTGGCAGATCCACGCTCCGGCCGAGGTCTGCCTTTCTCTCAGGCTTGGGGGCCGGGCGACCCCGAGCCGTGGAGGCGATCACCGGTTGATGCCAGCTTGGCTACCTGCAACGTCTCTATCGGCCGTTAAAGGCGTCCCGAAGTCGCTTGAACAGAGTGAGGGGTGGTGGCGCGTCTGCATCGTCGGCGACAGTGCCATTGTCCGGGGTGTGCTGTGCGTCCCCGTTGGCGGTGGGTAACGGGCGGGGCTGTACATGCAGGAGGCGCTCTGCGACGGCTGCGATGTCCGCGAGGACGGGGGCGGAGAGCCAGGGGCTGTCCGTCGGCTGCGCGGTGTGGATCTGGGCGAGGACGGCGTCCAGTGGCGGTCTGGCATAGGGGTTCTTGGCCAGCAATGTGCCGAGCAGGTGGGTCCTGCCGGGGTCGAGACTTTGTAGGTCGGGCTGCTCGTGGACGGCGCGGTACTGAACACTCTGGACGGATCCGGCTCCGAACGGGTGTCGGCCGGTGGCGGCATAGGCGAGCACAGCTCCGTAGGCAAAGAGGTCAGCACGTTCGTCGGCTCGGCCGCCGGTGAGGTACTCGGGGGCCATGTAGCCGGGTGTGCCGATCGCCTGACCGGTGCCCGTCAGCACGCTGTCGTCGTGTGCGCGGGCGATGCCGAAGTCGATCAGCCGCGGGCCTGTCCGCGCGAGCAGTACGTTCGCGGGTTTGAGGTCTCTGTGAACCATTGCCGCTGAGTGGACGGCCTGGAGTGCGCGGCCGAGGCCGCGGGCGAGCTCGTCCCAGGTGGTCATACCCAGCGGGCCGTGCTTCTGGATTACTTCGCCCAGGGTGGGGGCAGCAACGAACTCGGTGGCGAGCCAGGGCTGTTCCGCCTCGGTGTCCGCGGCCTCGATCGCCACCAGGCCCGGCCCCGACAGCCGCTGTGCGGAGCGTACCTCGCGGGTGAAACGGCGCCGGAAGTCAGGATCACGTGCGTACTCGGGGCGGATCACCTTGACGGCGACCGTGTGTCCATCCGTCGCGCGTGCCACGTACACCGAGCCCATGCCGCCGCTCCCGAGCCGCTGCAGCAGCCGGAAACCGCCGATCTCGTAAGGGTCGTCTGGACCCAAGTCCTCCACCATGCCCCCTGCCGTCGGTTTTGATCGAAGGATGCCACTCGGACGGCCTCTGGCGGGAGGGCACATCCGGCATGGTCGGGGTCATGGTTGACGGCAAGGTACCTGCTTAAGATCCCCGGCAGCGTTGGGCACTCTCGTACTGCAGGGCGCTGTCGCCGGCGCTCTGGGCGGAGACGGGCGTGCCGATGGCCGCGTTCGTGGTGCAGTCGGTCTGCTGCACCGAAGGCCGACCGGGTGCGAGGACGTCGAGGCCGTGTTCGCCGTGCAGGGTGAACGTGAGCGGGACGGAGCGTCCGGCGTTGATCCGGTTGGCGGCGGGCGGGTTGTCGACGGGGGCTCGGAAGCCGTCGAAGGCGTAGAGGTAGCGGTAGTGGGCGGCCGCGCTGGTGCCGGCCGGGGTGGTGACGGTGACGTCGACGGTGCCGGCGGCGCCGGCGGGCGGGGCGGTGGCGGTGACGGTGGAGTCGTCGACGACGGTGACACCGGATGCCTGGGCGCCGTCGAAGGTGACGGCGGTGGTGCTGGTCAGGTGGCTGCCCGTCAGGGTGACCGGGGTGGTGCCGGTGGTCGGGCCGTGGTCGGACGAGAGCGAGGTGACGGAGGGCCGGGCGGGCGCGAATGCCATGGCGGAGGCGTAGATCGTCCCCCTGGCGGTGTGCGGACGACGGAGTTGGTGCGGGTGTCGACGACGGCCATCTCGCCCCCGCCGGTGCTGATGTAGAGGTGGGTGCCGTCGGGGTCGGCCAGCATCCGGTTCGGGAGATGGATTCCGCCTCTCGAAGGCTCTGACCGGGTGCGTTTCCGGTCGAACGCATGCTATTCACGGGTTGCCTGACGGTTGATCACATGATCAACCTTGGCAGAATGTGGCCGCATTGGATCGGATTCCGGTGGTGGCGCGGGTGTGCGGCTCGGGAGGCGCCCCGGGCCGCCCTTCGCCGGAGGGCCGGGGTGGTGTCAGTTCTCCACGCCGAAGTCGGGTGGGTGGCACGGGTCCAGGGTCGGCTACATGAGCGTGCCGACCTGCGGCGCTCCCGGTCTGCTGCGTCGTAGTGGCTGGAGCTACCTGTCCTCGCCGACGCGATGGACGCCACCGTCGCAGCCGGCCGTGGCTCCCTGCGGGTTTCGCCAGGGGTGCGCGGATCGTCGAGGGGATCGGCCGGTACCGGTGCGGGCGGGGATGCGAGCGGCGTAGCGTGGTGCGGTATGAGTGAGGTCGTGGACGCCAGGGGTCCGAAGGTTCCGCCGAGTTTTCCTCCGAAGTCTCCGCCGCCGCAGAAGAAGCCCGTGGAACCTCCCCGGCCGCAGCCCGTCACGAAGCCGACGTCGGCGACGGGGGTGCCGCCGCGGATGGTGGTGACCGGTCGGCGGGCGAGGGTGCTGACGTTCCGGGCGGATCAGTGGGCGCCCCGCAAGGCCGCCGGGCAGGCGGCGCTCGCGGTCGGCGAGTGGCAGTACCCGCTGCTGGATGAACACGACTTCCTCAAGGCCGTTCACGGCCTGGTCCAGGCCGCGGTCGCGGTCGGCGGGAAACGTGTCAGCGTCCACCTCGCCGACCAGAACGCCAAGATTCTCGTCATGGCCCTGAGCCACCAGGCCGGCGGCGAGAACGCGGCCCGGGTGCCACACGAGGTGGCGCTGCTGCGCACCGTTGACGCCTGTGGCACCCACGCCGACCATGACGGGCACGCCTGGTGGGCCCTGCTCGACGCCGAACCCCGGCCAAAAGCGCGTCTGGTGCAGTAGCGTGCCCGGGGGCGCCGAATCTGAGGCACGCGGGAGACCGTCGTCCTCGGTGTCCGGGTGGTGCCGGGTCGGCGGTGAGGGGCGGATCACCAGACCAGTGCCGGCACCGTAGCGGCGTCGGCGTTCGTCCGGCTCAGCTGTCGGCTCCACCCGCGGCGCCGGTCATGTCGAAACGGTCAACAAGCGCGGCGGCCTGTGGCCGAGCCGAAGCCCAGCCACGTGTGGCGGTTGTTCCACCAGCACCAGCCCACCTTGGGGGCGTCGCGCCGCTCGCGGCCGTCCCGCCCGGTGCCGTTGCTGATCCAGATCGCCGGGGTGCGGGCGTCCAGGGTGCCGTTGGGCTTGAGCAGCCGGGACCCGATGGTCATGAAGCAGTGGTTGCGCTCCAGCGCCTCGGGCTGTTGCAGCAGCCAATGGATCCCCTCGGTCAGCACGAGCGGGGTGCGGCCCTCCTCACCGAGGGCGGCCAGGGCCTCCTCCGGGCTCCAGTCGGCCATGTGGTCGCCGCGGTCGAGACCGGAGACGAGGTAGACGGGCGCGTCGGGCAACTCGGTGTGGTGGGGTTCGAAGCGGTCGACATCGGTCATGTCGGTGACGACGAAGCCCGGCTTGCCCGCGTGGCGCAGCAGCGGTGCGAGTGCGGAGGCGGGCGCCCGGTCCGGGTGGACGGCGAGCAGCGCGCTGCCGTCCCCGGGATCGGCGCCCTCGGTGAAGGCGCGCAGCTCGGCGTCGGAGATCCCGGCGAGCTGCGGCACCCCGAGTTCGACCAGGCGCTCTGCCTGGGCGGCGAGCGGCGGAAGCGGAAGCGGGGGCGCGGCAGCGGAAGCGGAAGCAGAAGCAGAAGCGGTTTCGGGCACGGGCAAGGTACTCCCTCGTTTCGTGATCGAAGCAGCGGCCCCGGGGCAACGAAACGGCCCGCCGGATTGTTCCCGAACCCGTTCGCGGGGCACCGGACAGGCATCCGGTAGCGTCCGTTCCGTGAATGCCCTCGACGCGCTCGTCCGTCTCTGTCCGCCGCCGGTCGACCCGCCCCCCGCGGTGGACTGGGCGAAGGCCGAGCAGGCTCTCGGTACGGCCCTGCCCGCCGACTACAAGCGGCTCGTCGGGACGTACGGTGCCGGAGTCTTCGACGAGACGATTCAGCTCCTCGTCCCCCACGCTGCCCGCGACGACTTCGACCTGCTCGCGCTGACGACGGAGCGGGACGAGATCCTGGCCGAGCTCTGGGAGTACGAGGACCAGCCGGACGGCCTGCAGGAGGCGGGGGCGAGGGTCCTTCCGTGGGCATCCGAGGAGGGCACGGGGGCGTACCTCTACTGGCTGGCACGGCCCGGCCTGCACCCCGATGAGTGGACGGTGCTCTACAACGAGGGGCGCGGCCCCCTCTGGGAGCACCACGGCACGGGGTGCCTGGCCTTCCTGCTGGCGGTGCTCACCGGAACGGCGGAGACCGACTACTTCGGCCACCTCCGCGACGTACTGAAGCCGACGCGGCACAGCTTCGCCACCGCCGCCGGGGCCTAGGAAGGCGGCGGTCTTGTCGTAACGAGTGGCCAGGCCGCGCCATTGCTTGAGCTTGTGGATGCACCGCTCGACCGTGTTGCGCGCTGCCTGTGGGCCTCGCGGTCGAAGGCCGGCGGACGGCCGCCGCGGCTGCCCCGCCGCAGGCGGTTGGCAGCCTGGCCCGCGGGCTGCGGGATGACCTCGCGGATCCCGCGCCGCCGCAGATGACGGCGGACCGCCCGGGATGAATACGCCTTGTCGGCGAGGACAGCGGCCGCTGTAGTCCAGGCTCTGAACGCGAGCGGCCGGCAGCGGCCGTCGGTCCACGATCCGGTCTGCTCGGGGGCCAGTCGGCATGGGGCCGGCCCGGAGTCGCCCCAGCTGCCTGATTGTCAGCGCATGGGTCGAGGATGGAGTCATGACAGGGGAAGCGAGCGAGATCGCTCTGAGTAAGCAAGATCTTCGTGAGGTCACCGCGTTCGCTGCAGCGTGCGCGGAAGTGGTGCTCAAGGTATTCGAGGGCGATCAGCCGGACGACTTGCGGCCTCGAGACGCTATCGGCGCCGCGTGGGAATTCGCTCGCGGTGGTGAGCGAGGGAAGGCTCTGCGCGACAGGGCGTGGGCGGCGCTCAAGGCAGCCAAGAGCACGGACACTGAAGCTGCGCGCGAGGCGGCTCGGGCAGCGATGTCTGCGGCAGGCGCCGCCTACCTGCATCCGCTGGCCAAGGCCACCCAGGTCAAGCACATTCTCGGGGCCGGCGCTCATGCGGCCAGAGCGGCCGAACTCGTCGCCGACGACGATCGGAGCGTGGGTGTCAAACACCTTGAGCAAACGCTGCATCGTGCGACACCGGTCGTCGTTGACGTGCTGAAACGGTTCCCGCCGGCGCCGAGTGGCGGCGGACGGGTTGGTGAGTTGATCCGCATGCTGGACACTGATCTTCGTTCGCTCACCCTCGCTGAGTGACTTCGAACGTTCAGACGGTGCGGCCCCACCTCAGTCAGCGGTTGACTTCAAGGTCCGTCAGGACGAGCAAGGCGCGCAGGAGCTGGGTGGCGCGGGCGGGGTCTGTGCGGAGTTTGGTCTCCACCCAGCCCGTTACGTACATGCAGTGGAGGCAGCCAGTCCGCCGGCCCTTGTCCGCTTTCGCCCTGTTGGAGCGGGCGGTGACCGCGATCAGCGAGGTGGGCCCTGCGCTCGTGGTGGCGGTTGCGGCCTCACGTGTCAACGTGCGTCGCCGCCTCCTGCCTTGACGAGGACGTCCAGGCGCGGCTCGCCGGCCCTCTCGTTGCTGCCCTCGTCCTTCGGGCGCGACACGTCCTCGATGCCCGGGTGGCGGCGGGCCGATATGACGAGGCAGGTGATGGCGCCCAGGAATACCAGGACGGAGGTCCAGTTGTTCAGGCGCAGGCCGAGGAACGTGTGGGACTCGTCGATGCGCAGGTACTCGGTCCAGAACCGGCCGACCGTGTAGGCGGCGGCGTACAGGGCGAAGGCCCTGCCGTGACCGAGCGTGAACCGGCGCGCCGCCCAGAGGACCAGTGCGGCGACGCCGATGTTCCAAAGGGACTCGTAGAGGAAGGTGGGGTGGTACGTCGCGATGTCGAGCATGTCGGACGGCCGGTGCGCGCGGTCGATCTCCAGGCCCCAGGGGAGCGTGGCGGGGCGGCCGTAGAGTTCCTGGTTGAACCAGTTGCCCCAGCGGCCGATCGCCTGGGCCAGGGCTACGCCGGGGGCGACGGCGTCCGCGAAGGCGGGGAAGGGGATGCGGTGGCGACGGCAGCCGATCCACGCGCCGACCGCACCCAGGGCGATGGCGCCCCATATGCCGAGCCCGCCCTCCCACATGTACAGGGCTCGGATCGGCTCGCCGTGTTCGCCGAAGTATGCGTCGGGGCTGGTGATCACGTGGTGGATACGTCCGCCGGCGAGGCCGAATGGCACTGCCCAGAGGGTGACGTCCGCGATGACGCCCTGCTCCCCGCCCCGCGCGACCCAGCGCCGGTTGCCGAGCCAGACGGCCACGAACACGCCCGAGATGATGCAGAAGGCGTACGCCCTCAACGGAATCGGGCCGAGGTGCAGGACCCCGGTCGAAGGACTGGGAAGGTAGGCGATGTCCATCGTCACTCCGTAGGAGTCGCAGTCGAGCGGACTGGTAGGCATCTGATCGGTGAGGCGTGCACCGAACGGCTTCCTGGCTCCTTGATCAGGGACCGGCTGGTCATGTGACGCCTTCCCCGGTCTTGTTCCGGATGGCCTGGGCGAACGCCTCGCAGCCGGTGTTCCATGCGGCGTCCAGGTCTGCGCCGGGCGGGAAACGGCCGTCGAGTTCGAGTACGACCATGCCGTGAGCGAATGCCCAGAACGAGCGCGCGATGTCGATGTCTCCGTGCACCGCGTGGGCCAGCGGCGTCGCCGCGCGGTCTTCGAGTCCCCTCGGGGAGTGAGGTGCGGGCGAGCGGCCGGCCTTGAGTGATGCGGTAGAGGTGCGGGCTGGCGAGAGCATGCCGTCGGTAGGCACGGGCCAGCACGAGCAGGGGCGGTTCGACGCCGATCTCGGCTTCGGCGGCCTCCAGTTCCTCCGCCAGCTCCGTCATCCCCCTGCACCTGGAGCCCGGCCTCGACAGCGGCCTTGTCGGGAAAGTGCTTGTACAGCGAAGGGGCCCGGATGCCGACGCGCTCGGCGATGCGCCGCATCGACAACGCATCCGGCCCTTCGGCGTCGAGCAGTTCCCGGGCGGCGGCCATGATCTGCTGCGCACGGTCAGCCACGGCGAGCCGTCCGCGCGAGCGCGATGCCGGTGGGCCGTCCCGATCCGGAAGCCGGCACCCGAACGGTGGGGACCGGGGATGCTGCCGGCGGGGCGCGGCTGGCTGTATCGGTGCTCAAGGTGGCCCTCTCACATGGCGATCAAGCGCAACGGCTAACAGCGTTAGCCGCGCCTCGCAGTATGGCTACCACTGTTAGCCGTCAAGGGTGGAGCCTGTCGCGCTCCGTCTGGCCCGGGCCTCAACACGAGGTTCTGATCGGCGAGTTCCACCTGACCGCGGCGCCATCCGCAGTCAGTGCCCAACGGCTCCACGCCGACCCGCGACTTTGCGCTGAGGGCCAGAGACAGGAGACGGGCCCGATGCGGGCCACGTCGGCGAGGACGGCATCGATGTGCAGCACGCAGCGTGTGGGCGCCTGGATCCGCACCTAGGGCGTGTATCGAAAGTATTTTCTAGGAGATCGTCAGGCTGCCCGGCTACGGTGCGGGCATGGTGAATTTCGTGCTGGTTGCAGGTGCACGGCTCGGGGCGTGGGCGTGGGGCGAGGTGGTGCCGTATCTGCGCGCGGCTGGCCACGGCGTCTATCCGTTGACGCTGTCCGGTCTTGCCGACAAGCAGGGTGTACCGGCGGGGCAAGCGACTCACGTCCAGGACATCGTTGCCGAGGTAGAACGCCAGGGTCTGCGTGACGTAGTCCTGGTGGGTCACAGCTACTCGGGCATCCCGGTAGGTCAGGCCGCGGAGCGGATCGGTGACCGACTGGCCCGCGTGGTATTCGTCGACTCAAGTGTTCCAACTGACGGCGAGTCGTTTGTCTCCGCCTGGCCGGACGGCGGGGCGGCAGTGGAGGCATCGATCGCCGAGAGCGGAGGGTTTTGGCCGCTCGCGCCAGCTGCTCATTACGACGGCGAGGGTCTCACCGATGAGCAGATCGCACGCCTCGTGCGTGGCTCGACGCCTCACCCAGGTGCCACACTGACCGAGCCCGCTGTGCTGGCGGGGCCGCTCGGTGAACTTCGGCGACATACATCCTGTGCGTGATGCCGGGGGCCGAGCCTGACGACGCCGAGCCCGACGAAGATGTGGCTGAGCTGCTGAACAGCAAGCGCTGGCGGCTGGTCAAGATGGACACCGGCCATTGGCCGATGTTCTCCCAGCCGCGCGAGCTGGCGCAGATTCTCCTCAATGCTGCCGTGGAGTGAGAGCACCTCCATGCCTGCGGGCTGGTTTTGGACGCGCTTGATGTGTGCTGGTCACAGCCATTCGCCGATGGCCGCTATGAGGACGGTCGCCTCATAGCGGACCGCTGGCTTGTCGTATCGCGTGGCGACGGCGCGGTACCTCTTGAGGCGGTTGATCCCACACTCGACCGCGTGGCGCTCACGGTAGTCGACTGGGTCGAACTTCGGCGGCCGGCCGCCGCGAGAGCCGCGCTGGTTGCGGTGGCGCGCCTGGTCGACCTTGTCCGGGATGGTGCAGCGGATCCCTCGGCGACGCAGGTGAGCGCGGTTCTTGCGGGAGGCGTACGCCTTATCAGCACGCACCCGATCGGGGCGGACGCGCGGCCGGCCCGGCCCGATGCGGGGCACGCGGACCTTCCTCAGCACGGGTTCGAACTGCGGCGAGTCGCCGCGCTGCCCGGCCGTTACCACGATCGACATGGGCTTCTGGCCCTGCTCGACGGCCAGGTGCACCTTGGTGTTGAACCCGCCACGAGAGCGTCCCAGTCCATGATCACGGGGCTCGGTGAAGACACCCCCCGGCGGTTCCTTCTGAAGGTCACCCTGCTTCCGGGCTCCAGCCGCGTGCTGATGGGCGCGGCACACCGTGGAATCGACGTTCAGGTCCCACACGATCGCACCCTTCGCATCAGCCAGGGACTGGAGCCGGCTGAAGACCCGGTGCCAGGTGCCGTTTCGCTGCCATCGGCGGAACAAGTCGTAGATCCTGCCCCACGGGCCGTACTCGACGGGCACGTCCCGCCACGGAACGCCCGTTCGGACCCGGAACCGTATGCCGTCGATCAACTGCCGCCGGGGCCAGACAGGCGGCCGCCCCGCCTTTGTCCCCATCGGCAACAACGGCTCCAACACCGCCCACTGTTCATCAGCGAGATCACCCCGCCCCATGAATGAAGATCATTCATGGGGCAAGATCCACTTTCGATACAGGCCCTGGGTCGTCTCTTCCGGATCTTGCCTGACCCGCGCCGCCCGGCAAGATCCGAAAGAGACGGCCTAACCGAGTGCCGGAGGGTGCTCGGCTGGGCGGCGTCCCCAGGCCGAGATCAGCGGTGCGAGTGTCAGGTCGAGTTGGCCCGCGTGGATGGCGGCCAGGTGCGCGTCGATCTCGGCGTCGTCGGTCAGGCCGGCCGCGAGCAGCTCGCCGCGCACGTGCCGGATGGTCGCCGCCTCCAGCCGGTCGCAGGCGAGCCCGCCGACCGGGAAAGAGCCCGCCGCGGCGACATCCACCAAGCCGGCCTCGCGCAATGCCCGCGGCAGTGTCCGCCCGTAGCGCAGGTCAGCGCCGCGGCGCGTCAGCAGCTCCCGGACCGCGTCGCGAAGCCGGTTGGCCCGCCGCTGCGCAGGGCCGCTGTCGTCCAGGCATGCCAGTGGCTGCAGAGCGGTATCGGCGTCCTCGACCAGCAGCCAGCCGCCGGGCCGTAGCGCTGCTGCCATCGTGGCCAACGCGCGAGCCCGGTCGGGTACGTGGACCAGCACGAGCCGGGCGTGCACCAGATCGAACGTCCCCGGCTCCGGGGGCGGATCAGCGGCGACGTCGTGCCGGCGCACCTCGTACCCGTTGCCTGCCTTCAGCCACGACGGGTCGATGTCCGTGGCCAGCACGTGCCCGGTCGGACCGACGGCCGCCGCGAGCGCCTCCGGGATACCGGGGCCACCGGCCCCCACTTCCCAGCACCGCCAGCCAGCCCTGACCCCCAGTCGATCGAAGTGCCCGCGCGTCACACCGTCGAACAGCTCGGCCAGCCAAACGAATCGCTCGCCCGCCTCGGCGCGCGCGTTGTCCAGCAGGTACCCGCGGGCGGGAGCGGACTCTCCACCGAGCGCGGAAGTCCCGCCTATCGGATCCGGTCGGCCACCGACGTGCGGAGGGCGGGGCGAGGAGGTCATGACTACATGGTCACCTTCCCGGGCCACCAGCGCCACGACGACGGGAGAGGTATGGCTCACACAGCCGGCGAACCCCGCACGTCCCGTTCGTGACGGGTGGTGGTACCTCTTCTCCAGTCCGGGATCCGGGGCTGAGACCACACACCGACACCGTCTTACTCCCAGGGCTTCCCACCCGACAGACCGTCACGAACGGACACCATCGCGACCCCTCTTCTGGGCGGAAGCCGACCGCCTGAACGCCTTGCAGCAGTCTCGGCGGGAGTTGTCAGTGGCAGGCGAGAAGATGCCGGTATGACACTGCTGCCGATCACCGCGCCCGCGTCCCTGCTGGACGTCCACCGTCTCGACCCCGAAGCCGAAGGATGGGGATTCAGAGTCGATCACGCGGTGGCAACGACGGCCGGCGACACCTACGTGCTGACCGGCCTGCGCCGCTACCGCGGGCACGCGGTCGGTTCGGCCGACCCCGGCGAGCAGGATTTCGGCTACCAGCTGATCACCCGCCACGGATCCGACGGAAAGCCCACCGCCACTGCCGTGTTCGGGCAGGCGGTGCCGGGCGGTGGCCCGTCGGCGATACCGGAGGGCGACGCGGCGACGCTGGCCGTCCTCCCGGACGGCGCGGTCGCCGTCACCTCCAAGCCCGGCAGCACCCACCTCCTGTCCCCGGACCTGGACGAGGTCCTCGCCTCCTGGCCGATGTCCTGGGGCTGGGAAAAGCAGCAGGGCCCCGGGGAGGATCCGTTCGCCGCGTCGATCGCCGTCACCCCCGCGGGGCGGCTGCTGTGCATGACCTCCGAGTACGGGCTCAGCAACTGGGCCGGCGCCCACCCCAACATCGTCGCCGTCTCCGAACCCGGCAGCGCCCTCGGCCCGGGCCAGAAGCCCGTGCTGCGCGCCATCGCGACCCTGGACGCGCGCACCGACCGCCAGAGCGACGCCGACTCGTACACGCACGTGCGGTACGGCGACGAGCCGGTGGGGCGCGGCAACCGGCCCTCGCCCTCGTTGACCGAGGCCTTGTCGGAGCTCACCGGGACCAGCGGCAGCCTCTACGGCTACCTCGACTCCACGATGACCCGCCCGGCAGCGCTCGGCGACGACCTGTTCGTCGTCCCGGTCTTCGGGAAGACCTACCGTTCGAGCAACCGGGGGCAGGAGTTCAGCTTCGCCCTCGTCGACGACCGCGGGGTGTTGCGGGGCCGGCTGGGAGGCTTGCACCTGCGCGAGGACAGCCCGTTCACCGGCTTCGACTTCACCGTGGTCGCCGACCCGCACCGCGCCCGTGCCTTCCATCTCAACCGCTACGGCTTGTACGCCTGGAGCGCCGACGGCGTGCTCCGCGCCCGGATGTCCACTGCGGAGAAGCCGTTCAAGCCCCTCGTCCACTTCGCCCTGCTGGAGTGCACGCCCGCAGGGGAGCTGCTCCTGGCACACCGCAAGCAGCACCTGCTGCTGCGGGTGCCGGTGCCGCGGGACCTGGACGGCCTGGGGGTGGCGGTGGAGGCCGCGCTGAAGGGCTACGGGCGGGAGCGCACCGCGCTGAAGAAGCAGTACGCGCCCGTGAACTGGCTCTGGTCGGATAGCGCGGCCACCGTGAACCATCTCTGATGACCTGTCATCGTGATCGCTTTGCCGGGTGTGGTGTGGCTGTAGTACCGGGCTGGATCCCACCGCCGGGATGCCACTCCATCACCGGGCCCGCCGCGTCCCCGTGTTCTTCGCACGAGGCCCCGGGATCCACTCCGCCGCAGTCGAACCGGCGACAGAGGCAGGCCTCGCCCGGGGCCGTGGGCAGTAGAGTCGGCAAGGGCCTGTGAAGGACACCCTCAGTGTGCGTCGCTGAACTCCGGCGGGGCTCTCTCAAAGATCGCGATCGAGCCGGAACCGGAGTCGGAACTGGGCTAGAAAGATCAGTATGGAACTCACCCAGATACGCC
>NZ_JBEZWL010000044.1:0-53813 GCF_040648015.1 Streptomyces sp. NPDC029216
CCGGGGCCCCCGGGGGGGACGGGCCCGGGCGTGCCGCCCGGGCCGGACCCTGCGGCGCTGGAGGAGGGGGCGGGGCCGGAATCGGCTGCGGTCCGGGGCGGAGGTGCCCGCTCGTTGTCGTACGGCGCCAGTAGGGTGGTTGGCATGGCCGACCCTTCCAGCTACCGACCCAGGCCCGGGGAGATTCCCGACTCCCCTGGGGTCTACAGGTTCCGCGACGAGCACCGCCGGGTGATCTACGTCGGGAAGGCCAAGAGCCTGCGCCAGCGGCTGGCCAGCTACTTCCAGGACATCGCCGGTCTGCACCCCCGGACCGCCACCATGGTCACCACGGCCGCCTCCGTCGAGTGGACCGTCGTCTCCACCGAGGTCGAGGCGCTCCAGCTGGAGTACTCCTGGATCAAGGAGTACGACCCCCGGTTCAACGTGAAGTACCGGGACGACAAGAGCTACCCGTCGCTCGCCGTCACCCTCGATGAGCAGTACCCGCGCGTGCAGGTCATGCGCGGGCCCAAGAAGAAGGGCGTGCGGTACTTCGGGCCGTACGGGCACGCCTGGGCGATCCGCGAGACCGTCGACCTCATGCTCCGGGTGTTCCCCGTGCGGACCTGCTCCGCCGGAGTGTTCAAGCGGTCCGCCCAGATCGGGCGGCCCTGCCTGCTCGGCTACATCGGCAAGTGCTCGGCGCCCTGCGTCGGCCGGATCAGCCCCGAGGACCACCGCGAACTCGCCGAGGAGTTCTGCGACTTCATGGCCGGCCGCACCGGCACCTACCTCTCCCGGCTGGAGAAGGAGATGCACGCGGCGGCCGAGGAGATGGAGTACGAGAAGGCCGCCCGGCTGCGCGACGACATAGGGGCCCTGCGCCGGGCCATGGAGAAGAACGCCGTCGTCCTGGCCGACGCCACCGACGCCGACCTGATCGCCGTCGCCGAGGACGAGCTCGAAGCGGCCGTGCAGATCTTCCACGTGCGCGGCGGGCGGGTGCGCGGGCAGCGCGGCTGGGTCACCGACAAGGTCGAGGCCGTGGACACGGCCGGGCTCGTCGAGCACGCCCTCCAGCAGCTGTACGGGGAGGAGAGCGGCGAGAGCGTGCCCAAGGAGGTCCTCGTCCCGGTCGTGCCGGAGGACGCGCCCGCGCTGGGGCAGTGGCTCGCGGAGAGGCGCGGGTCGCAGGTCAGCCTGCGCGTCCCGCAGCGCGGGGACAAGAAGTCCCTCATGGAGACCGTCCACCGCAACGCCCAGCAGTCCCTCGCCCTGCACAAGACCAAGCGCGCCAGCGACCTCACCACCCGCTCCCGGGCCCTGGAGGAGATCGCCGAGGCCCTGGAGCTGGACGGAGCGCCCCTGCGCATCGAGTGCTTCGACATCTCCCACCTCCAGGGGGACGACGTCGTGGCGTCCATGGTCGTCTTCGAGGACGGGCTCGCCCGGAAGAGTGAGTACCGCAGGTTCCAGGTCAAGAGCTTCGCGGGGCAGGACGACGTCCGGTCCATGCACGAGGTGGTCTCCCGGCGGTTCCGGCGGTACCTCCAGGAGAAGCTGAAGACGGGGGAGTGGGCCCCCGAGGACGGGGAGCCCGAGGACGACGGGCGGCCCAAGCGGTTCGCGTACCCGCCGCAGCTCGTCGTCGTCGACGGCGGGCAGCCACAGGTCGCGGCCGCCAAGCGGGCCCTGGACGAGCTCGGGATCGACGACGTCGCCGTGTGCGGCCTCGCCAAGCGGCTGGAGGAGGTCTGGCTGCCCGGTGAGGACGACCCCGTCGTCCTGCCCCGCACCAGCGAGGGCCTCTACCTGCTCCAGCGGGTGCGTGACGAAGCCCACCGCTTCGCCATCCAGTACCAGCGCAACAAGCGCGGAAAGCGCCTGAAGGCAGGGCCCCTGGACGAGGTCCCCGGCCTCGGCGAGAGCCGCAGGCTGGCCCTCGTGAAGCACTTCGGTTCGGTGAAGAAGCTGAGACAGGCGACAATCGACCAGATCTGCGAGGTCCCCGGCATAGGCCGCAAGACGGCCGAGACCGTGGCCGCGGCCCTCGCCCAGGCGGTTCCCGCTGGTCCTGCCGTCAACATGGCGACAGGAGAGATCATTGAGGACGACGCCCCCGCGCCCGCGGGGACTCCGTCCGAACGGGGGACCGAGCAATGACCGAGCACGAGACCGAGCACGACCGAGACGGAGAACAGGTGAGTACGGGCACGACAGTGGAGCCCGGCGACAACGCCGAGGCGGCCATCCCCGAGCTGGTGATCATCTCCGGGATGTCCGGAGCCGGCCGCAGCACGGCCGCCAAGTGCCTGGAGGACCTCGGCTGGTTCGTCGTCGACAACCTCCCGCCGGCGCTGATCCCCACCATGGTGGAGCTCGGCGCCCGCTCCCAGGGCAACGTGGCGCGGATCGCCGTCGTCGTCGACGTCCGCGGCCGCCAGTTCTTCGACGCCCTGCGCGAGTCCCTCGCCGACCTGGAGGCCCGCGGCGTCACCCGGCGCATCGTCTTCCTGGAGTCCTCCGACGACGCCCTGGTCCGCCGCTTCGAGTCGGTCCGCCGCCCGCACCCCCTCCAGGGCGACGGCCGCATCGTCGACGGCATCGCCGCCGAGCGCGACCTGCTGCGCGAGCTGCGCGGCGACGCCGACCTGGTCATCGACACCTCCAGCCTGAACGTGCACGAGCTGCGCGCCAAGATGGACGCCCAGTTCGCGGGCGACGAGGAGCCCGAGCTGCGGGCCACCGTGATGTCCTTCGGCTTCAAGTACGGCCTGCCCGTCGACGCCGACCTCGTCGTCGACTGCCGCTTCATCCCCAACCCGCACTGGGTCCCGGAGCTGCGCCCCTTCACCGGCCTCAACGAGGAGGTGTCGGGCTACGTTTTCAGCCAGCCCGGCGCCAAGGAGTTCCTCGACCGCTACACCGAGCTGCTCCAGCTCATCGCCGCCGGCTACCGCCGCGAGGGCAAGCGGTACGTGACCATCGCGGTCGGCTGCACCGGCGGCAAGCACCGCAGCGTCGCCATGTCCGAGAAGCTCGCCGCCCGCCTCGCCTCCGAGGGAGTCGAGACCGTCGTCGTCCACCGGGACATGGGGCGCGAGTGACCGGACGGACCCTGCGGCTGCGCCGCCTGCGCCGTCTGACCCCCGGCCGGGGCGAGGACGGCGCCGGCCGCGCAGGCCGCCGCGGGGCGGCCAAGGTGGTCGCGCCCAAGGTCGTCGCCCTCGGCGGCGGCATGGGCCTGTCGGCCTCGCTCGCCGCCCTGCGCCGGATCACCGGGGAGCTCACCGCGGTGGTCACCGTCGCCGACGACGGCGGCTCCAGCGGACGGCTCCGCGAGGAGCTGAGCGTGCTGCCCCCCGGCGACCTGCGCAAGGCGCTGGCCGCGCTGTGCGGGGACGACGACTGGGGCCAGACCTGGGCCCGGGTCATCCAGCACCGCTTCCAGTCCAAGGGCGACCTGCACGGGCACGCCGTCGGCAACCTGCTGATCGTCGCCCTGTGGGAACAGCTCGGCGACCCCGTCCAGGCCCTCGACCTGGTGGGGAAGCTGCTCGGCGCGCAGGGCCGGGTGCTGCCGATGTCGGCGGTGCCGCTGGAGCTCCAGGCCCTGGTCAAGGGGCACGATCCGGCGCGCCCGGACGAGGTGGACACCGTGCGGGGGCAGGCCACCGTGGCCCTGACCCCGGGCGAGGTGCTCTCCGTCCAGGTCGTGCCGGGTGACCCGCCGGCCGTGCCGGAGGCCGTGGCCGCCGTGCTCGACGCCGACTGGGTGGTGCTCGGGCCCGGATCCTGGTTCTCCTCCGTCATCCCGCACCTGCTGGTGCCGGAGCTGCTCGACGCGCTGGTGGCGACGAAGGCCCGCAAGGTCCTCTCGCTGAACCTCGCCCCGCAGCCGGGCGAAACAGAAGGCTTCTCTCCGCAGCGTCATTTGGAGGTTTTGGCCCGACACGCCCCTAAACTCGCCCTGGACGTGGTGCTGGCCGACGAGGCCGCCGTGCCCGACCGCGAGTCCCTCGCCGATGCCGCGAAGCGGTTCGGTGCGGCGGTCGAGCTGGCGCCGGTGGCCAGGCAGGACGGCTCTCCGAAGCACGACCCGGAGCTGCTGGCCGCCGCGTACGACCGTATTTTTCGGATGCATGGAAGGATCGGCCCATGGCGATGACGCCCGCGGTGAAGGATGAGATCTCCCGCCTCCCCGTCACCCGGACCTGCTGCAGGAAGGCGGAGGTTTCGGCGATCCTTCGGTTCGCGGGCGGCCTCCACCTGGTGAGCGGCCGGATCGTCATCGAGGCGGAGCTGGACACCGGGATCGCCGCCCGGCGGCTGCGCAAGGACATCCTGGAGATCTTCGGGCACTCCTCCGACCTGGTGGTCATGGCCCCGGGCGGGCTGCGCCGCGGCAGCCGCTTCGTCGTACGGGTCGTCGCCGGCGGGGACCAGCTGGCACGCCAGACGGGCCTCGTGGACGGCCGCGGCCGCCCCATCCGGGGCCTTCCCCCGCAGGTGGTCTCCGGTGCCACCTGTGACGCGGAGGCGGCCTGGCGCGGTGCCTTCCTGGCCCACGGCTCCCTCACCGAGCCGGGCCGGTCCTCCTCCCTGGAGGTCACCTGCCCCGGCCCCGAGGCAGCCCTGGCCCTGGTGGGTGCCGCCCGACGGCTCTCCATCGCAGCCAAGGCCCGCGAGGTGCGCGGCGTGGACCGGGTCGTCGTCCGCGACGGCGACGCCATCGGCGCCCTGCTGACCCGCCTCGGCGCGCACGAGTCGGTGCTGGCCTGGGAGGAACGGCGGATGCGGCGCGAGGTCCGCGCCACCGCCAACCGCCTCGCCAACTTCGACGACGCCAACCTGCGCCGCTCGGCGCGGGCCGCGGTCGCCGCCGGAGCCCGGGTGCAGCGCGCGCTGGAGATCCTCGGCGAGGAGGTCCCCGAGCACCTCGCCGCGGCCGGCCGGCTGCGCATGGAGCACAAGCAGGCCTCCCTGGAGGAGCTCGGCGCGCTCGCCGACCCGCCGCTGACCAAGGACGCCGTCGCGGGCCGGATCCGCCGCCTGCTGGCGATGGCCGACAAGCGGGCCCAGGATCTCGGCATCCCCGGCACCGAGTCCAACCTGGACCTCAGCGAGGAGCTGGCCGACAACATGGCCGGTTGAGCCGCCCGAGGCGCACGCCGTCACGCAGGGCATACGGGCCCGCACGCTCACCCGTGCGGGTCCGTTCCCGCTTGACCCCCGTTTGTCCCGTTGACATGAGCATCGCCCGATCGTGAGCCTGGCCCCCGAACGCTTTCGTGGCTGACGACGCCCAGGGGGGCACATGAGGCAACGCGCGAGAACGATCCTCGCCGCAAGCGCACTCGTCTTCGGAACCACACTGGCCGCACTGCCCACCGCGGCCCAGGCCCGGCCCGCGCCCGGCGCCGCCTCCGGCGCCGACGAGGTACGCGTCTACGACGCCGACATCACCCGCGAGCAGGTCCCGCTCGTCCTCGCCGCCGGCCAGGACGCCCACGAGTTCGCCGAGCGGGCGCCCGAGTCCGGGACCGCCAAGGTCGAGCTCTTCCTCACCGGGGACCAGGCCAAGGGGCTCGCCGCCCAGGGGGTCAAGCTCGCCGAGCGCAAGGTCTCCGCCGAGGGCCTGGCCCGCGCCAAGGCCGCCGGGGACGGGGTGTTCCGCCCGTACAGCGGCAAGGGGGGCCTCCAGGAGGAGATCCTGCGGACCGCGCAGCAGTTCCCCGGCCTCACCAAGGTCGTCTCCATCGGCAAGACCGTGCAGGGCAAGGACATCCTCGCGCTGAAGGTCACCAAGGACGCGAAGAGGGGCAGGGACGGCGACAAGCCGTCCGTGCTCTACATGTCGAACCAGCACGCCCGCGAGTGGATCACCCCCGAGATGACCCGGCGGCTGATGCACCACACCCTCGACGGCTACGGCAAGGACGCGCGGATCACGAAGCTGGTGGACTCCACCGAGCTGTGGTTCCTGCTCTCGGCCAACCCGGACGGGTACGACTACACGCACGCCCCCGACGGCAACCGGCTGTGGCGCAAGAACCTGCGCGACAACAACGGCGACGGCAAGATCACCGCCGTGGACGGCGTCGACCCCAACCGCAACTTCGCCTACAAGTGGGGTTACGACGACGAGGGTTCCTCCGCGAACCCGTCGAGCGAGACCTATCGTGGCCCCACCGCGCAGTCCGAGCCCGAGACGGTCGCCCTCGACTCCTTCGAGAAGCGCATCGGCTTCACGTACGCCATCAACTACCACTCCGCCGCCGAGCTGCTGCTCTACGGCGTGGGCTGGCAGGTGGCCACCCCCACCCCCGACGACGTCGCCTACAAGGCGCTCGCCGGCACCCCGGAGCACCCGGCCGTCCCCGGCTACTACCCGCAGGTGTCCTCCGAGCTGTACACCACGAACGGCGAGGCCGACGGGCACGCGGCCAACGCCAACGGCGTCATGATGTTCACCCCGGAGATGAGCACCTGCCAGACGGCCTCCGCCGTCGACCCGAACGACCGGTGGAAGCCCGAGGAATGCCCCTCCGTCTTCAACTTCCCGGACGACGAGAAGCTGATCCAGGCGGAGTTCGCCAAGAACGTCGAGTTCGCCCTGTCCGTGGGCGAGAGCGCGGCGCACCCGGACCGGCCCGCCTCCTCGGTCGGGCTGAACGCCGCCGACTTCACCCTCGACCCCTTCACCACCTCCTACACGGCCCGCGGCGAGGACCAGACGGTCTCCGTCACCGCTCGCAAGGCGCTGAAGGACAAGCGGCTCAACTTCCGTGTCAACGGCGGCCGTACGCACGACGACGAGCTCAAGGCCTGGAAGGGCGGCGACGTCTACGGCGGCGAGGACAACAACTGGTTCGACGAGTACCGGGCCACGGTGGACGGCACCGGACCGGGCGACAAGGTCGAGGTCTGGTTCACCGGCCGCGACCGCGGCAAGGAGGTCTCCAGCGAGCACTTCACCTACACCGTCGCCCAGCGCCCGCGCGCGGACGTCCTGGTGATCGCGGAGGAGGGCGCGAAGGCGCAGTACGCCCAGGAATACGTCGACGCGCTGCGGGCCAACGGCAAGTCGGCCGCCGTCTGGGACGTGGCCGTCCAGGGCGTCCCGCACCACCTCGGCGTGCTCTCCCACTTCCGCACCGCCGTCCACTACACCGGCGCCGGCGCCCCCGGCGGCCCCACCCAGCTCGCGGTCCGCGACTTCCTCAACGAGGGCGGCAGGCTCGTCGAGGCCGGTGAACTGGCGGGAGGCCGGGCCCAGGTCGGCCGCGCCCTGACCGACGACTTCAGCCAGTACTACCTCGGCGCCTACAACCGGACCCCGGTCAAGGCCCCCACCGGCTTCACCGGCGCGGGCCCCCTCGCCGGGGCCGGGGGCGCCCTCGGCGACGCGGCGGGCAACCCCGGCAATCCGCTGAACTCTCCGGGTGCCTTCAGCGTCACCTCCGACTCCCTGCCGCCGGCGCGCTTCCCGCAGTTCACGAGCGGGCAGGCGGGCCAGTACGCGGGCGTCGTGAACCCGTACGCCCCCTTCGCGGGCACCGGGATGGCCTCGGCCACGCACGAGGACGACGACTGGCAGCGCCTCACGCGGACCGTCGACCTAACCAAGGTCACCGCCGCCGACCAGCCGAAGCTGAAGATGGCCCTCAACTGGAACACCGAGGAGGGCTACGACCACGCCGTCCTGGAGGCCCGTACGGCCGGCGGCGAGGACTGGACCACACTCCCGGAAGCGAACGGCTCGAACTCCACCACCGTCCCGGCGGAGTGCGAGGCCGGATTCCTGATCAACGACCACCCGTTCCTGCGCCACTACCTGACCCTCGACGGCGGCGGCTGCTCACCGAGCGGAACCAGCGGGGCCTGGAACAGCTTCACCGGCTCCTCCGGCGGCTGGAAGCAGGTCTCCTTCGACCTGAGCCCCTACGCGGGGAAGACCGTCGAGGTCTCCCTCTCGTACGTCACCGACCCCGGTTCGGGCGGCCGCGGCGTCTTCGCGGACGAGGCCCGGGTCTCCGTGGGCGGCTCCGACCAGGCCGTCGACGGCTTCGAGACCGCCCTCGGCGCCTGGACGGCCCAGGCGGCCCCGGCCGGAAGTCCCGGCGTTCCGGGCGATTGGTCCAGGACCGGAGAGCTGTTCAAGTCCTTCGCCGCCGTCACTACGCGTGACACGGTCCTGTTCGGCTTCGGGCTGGAGCACCTGCCGGCGGCGGCCGACCGGGCCCTACTCATCGGTAAGGCCCTCCGGGCCCTGGACCACTGAGCACCACACCCCGCTCCACTCACGCTGAGTGACGGGGGCCGAAGTCCCCCGGGTCCCGTGCCGCGGCCAGTGGTACAGGGTTCACGGGGGCCCTCCCGGGAAGTGGGGGGAGTGTCAGCCTCCGGCCGATTCCACTCCGAAGCTCACGGAGAGGTAGGGTCGTAAGCGGTCGGGGACATCCCATACAGCTCGCCGGCGGGACAGGCCGGCGCACCAACGAGGAGATCGGTTCGTGACGATCCGCGTAGGCATCAATGGTTTTGGCCGCATTGGCCGCAACTACTTCCGGGCGCTTCTCGAACAGGGGGCGGACATCGAGGTGGTGGGTGTCAACGACCTGACGGACAACGCCACCCTGGTGCACCTGCTCAAGTACGACAGCATCCTGGGCCGGCTGAAGGCCGACGTCTCCCACACCGATGACACCATCACGGTCGGCGACATGACCTTCAAGACGTTCGCCGAGCGGGACCCCGCGAACCTCCCCTGGGGCGAGCTGGGCGCCGACATCGTCATCGAGTCGACCGGCATCTTCACGAAGAAGGCCGACGCCGCCAAGCACCTCGCGGCCGGCGCGAAGAAGGTCCTCATCTCGGCCCCGGCCAAGGACGAGGACATCACCATCGTGATGGGCGTCAACCAGGACAAGTACGACGCGGCCAACCACCACGTCATCTCCAACGCCTCCTGCACCACCAACTGCGTGGCGCCGATGGCCAAGGTCCTCGACGAGAACTTCGGCATCGTCAAGGGCATGATGACGACGGTCCACGCCTACACGAACGACCAGCGCATCCTGGACTTCCCGCACTCGGACCTGCGCCGCGCCCGCGCCGCCGCCGAGAACATCATCCCGACCTCCACCGGTGCCGCCAAGGCCACCGCGCTGGTCCTGCCGCAGCTCAAGGGCAAGCTCGACGGCATCGCCATGCGCGTCCCGGTCCCCACCGGCTCCGTCACCGACCTCGTCCTGGAGCTCTCCCGCGAGACCACCAAGGAAGAGATCAACGCCGCCTTCCAGAAGGCCGCCGAGGGCCAGCTCAAGGGAATCCTCGACTACACCGAGGACGCGATCGTCTCCTCCGACATCGTGAACTGGCCGGCTTCGTGCACCTTCGACTCCTCGCTGACCATGGTGCAGGACGGTACGCAGGTCAAGGTCGTCGGCTGGTACGACAACGAGTGGGGCTACTCCAACCGCCTCGTCGACCTCACCGTCTTCGTCGGCGGTCAGCTCTAAGAACGTAGGGCAAGGCAACACCATGTGAGCACAGGGTCCGCTCGGCGCGATGAGGCGCCGTTCGGGCCCTGTCGCTTGCCCCGTCCCATCCGCCCTGCACCGGTAACAGCCCTGTATGGGGACAAGGAGTAGAAACACATGAAGACGATCGACGAACTTCTCGCGGACGGCGTCGCCGGCAAGCGGGTCTTCGTACGCGCCGATCTCAACGTGCCGCTGAAGGAAGGCGTGATCACCGACGACGGCCGCATCCGCGCCGTCCAGCCGACCATCGCGAAGCTCGCCGAGGCCGGCGCCCGCGTGGTCGTCGCCTCGCACCTGGGCCGCCCCAAGGGCACGGGCACGGAGCCGGACTTCTCGCTCGCCCCGGCCGCCAAGCGGCTCGGCGAGCTGCTCGGCGCCGAGGTCGCCTTCGCCACCGACACCGTCGGCTCCTCCGCCCGGGAGACCGTCGCGGCCCTCGCCGACGGACAGGTCGCGGTCATCGAGAACCTGCGCTTCAACGCCGGCGAGACCTCCAAGGACGAGGCCGAGCGCGTGGCCTTCGCCGAGCAGCTCGCCGAGCTCGCCGACCTCTACGTCGGCGACGGCTTCGGCGCCGTCCACCGCAAGCACGCCTCGGTCTTCGACCTGCCGAAGCTGCTCCCGCACGCGGCCGGCTACCTCATCGCCACCGAGGTCGGCGTCCTGAAGAAGCTCACCGCCGACGTCAAGCGCCCGTACGTGGTCGTCCTCGGCGGCGCCAAGGTCTCCGACAAGCTCGCCGTCATCGACGAGCTCCTCGGCAAGGCCGACCGCATCCTCATCGGCGGCGGCATGGCCTACACCTTCCTCCACGCCAAGGGCTACGAGGTCGGCATCTCCCTGCTCCAGAAGGACCAGGTGGACACCGTCAAGGAGTACATGGCCCGCGCCGAGAAGAACGGCGTCGAGCTGATCCTGCCGGTCGACATCCTCGCCTCCGCGGACTTCCCCGACCTCAAGGGCGGCACCCCGGCCGTCTTCGAGACCGTCGCCGCGGACAAGATCCCCGCGGACAAGGAGGGCCTGGACATCGGCCCCAAGACGCGTGAGCTGTACGCCTCGAAGATCGCCGACGCCGAGACCGTCTTCTGGAACGGCCCCGTCGGCGTCTTCGAGCACCCCGACTACGCGAACGGCACCCGCGCCATCGCGCAGGCCCTCGTCGACAGCGACGCCTTCACCGTGGTCGGCGGTGGCGACAGCGCCGCCGCGGTCCGCATCCTGGGCTTCGACGAGAACGCCTTCGGTCACATTTCCACCGGTGGTGGCGCCAGCCTCGAATACCTCGAAGGCAAGACGCTCCCCGGCCTCGCCGCCCTGGAGGGCTGAACCACCATGACGTCTGTCGCACACGGCCGCACCCCGCTCATGGCCGGCAACTGGAAGATGAACCTCAACCACCTCGAGGCCATCGCCCACGTCCAGAAGCTCGCCTTCGCCCTCGCCGACAAGGACTACGACGCGGTCGAGGTCGCGGTGCTCCCGCCCTTCACCGACCTGCGCTCGGTCCAGACCCTGGTCGACGGCGACAAGCTGAAGATCAAGTACGGCGCCCAGGACATCTCGGCCCAGGACTCCGGCGCCTACACCGGCGAGATCTCCGGCCCGATGCTCTCGAAGCTGAAGTGCACCTTCGTGGCCGTCGGCCACAGCGAGCGCCGCCAGTACCACGGCGAGACCGACGAGATCTGCAACGCCAAGGTCAAGGCCGCCTACCGCAACGGGATCACCCCGATCCTGTGCGTCGGCGAGGGCCTGGACGTCCGCAAGGCCGGCAACCAGGTCGCGCACACCCTCGCCCAGGTCAACGGCGGCCTCAAGGACGTCCCGGCCGCGCAGGTCGAGTCCATCGTGATCGCCTACGAGCCCGTCTGGGCGATCGGCACCGGCGAGGTCGCCACCCCCGAGGACGCCCAGGAGGTCTGCGGGGCGATCCGCGGCCGCCTCGCCGAGCTGTACTCCCAGGAGCTGGCCGACAAGGTCCGCATCCAGTACGGCGGCTCGGTCAAGGCCGGCAACATCGCCGCGATCATGGCCCAGCCCGACGTCGACGGCGCCCTGATCGGCGGCGCGGCGCTGGACGCCGACGAGTTCGTCAAGATCGTCCGCTTCCGCGACCAGTGAGTATGCGGTAGGGCCGATCCGTCGTACCCTTGCGGGGGCCGGGGGCTGCCGGCGCAGCCGTCGGCCCCCGTTTCCTCCCAGCAGCAGACGTAAGCCCAGAAAGTAGGAACCAGCCGTGGTTATGGGGTTCTCGATCGCCCTGATCGTCTTCAGCGCTCTGCTGATGCTGCTCGTGCTGATGCACAAGGGCAAGGGCGGCGGCCTTTCCGACATGTTCGGCGGCGGCATGCAGTCCTCCGTCGGCGGTTCCTCCGTCGCCGAGCGCAACCTGGACCGCATCACGGTCGTCATCGGCCTGCTGTGGTTCGCCTGCATCGTGGCCCTCGGCCTGCTCATGAAGTCGAACGGCAGCTGACGGTTCCGGCCATTTCGCCCGGCCCGCTTGGTCTTTACGTAAACTGAGGCGCCCACAGCGGGTATACCCTCACGCTGGGCGGCACCATCACGCAGGGAGTTACGACCGTGGCAAGTGGCAACGCGATTCGTGGAAGTCGGGTCGGAGCCGGGCCGATGGGCGAGGCCGAGCGCGGTGAATCCGCGCCCCGTCTGCGCATCTCCTTCTGGTGCTCGAACGGGCACGAGACGCAGCCCAGCTTCGCCAGCGACGCGCAGGTGCCCGACACCTGGGACTGCCCGCGCTGCGGGTTCCCGGCCGGTCAGGACCGGGACAACCCGCCCGCGCCGCCGCGCACCGAGCCGTACAAGACGCACCTCGCGTACGTCCGCGAGCGCCGCACGGACGCCGACGGCGAGGCGATCCTCGCCGAGGCCCTCGCCAAGCTCCGCGGCGAGATCTGAGCCGCACCGCAACCGGCTCGGACTCAAGAGCGACTCGGGGCCCGGCCCGTGGGAGTACGAATCCCGCGGGCCGGGCCCCTTTGTGTGCGTTGTCCCCCTTCGGATCCCTTAGGTTGGGGGTGGCGGGGCACAACAGGACGGAAGAAGTGGGTTGATGTCCGAGATGAACGCAGAAAGCCGTACGAGGCTCAACCGGACGCCCGAGTGGAACGCGCTCGGCAAGCACCGGGAAGAGCTGGGGCAGACGCATCTGCGGGAGCTGTTCGAGACGGATCCGGACCGGGGCACCGGATACACCCTGCGGGTCGGCGACCTGCACATCGACTACTCGAAGCACCTCGTCACCGACGAGACGCTCGCGCTGCTGCGCGAGCTGGCGGCGGCGACCGGCGTGGCGGAGCTGCGGGACGCCATGTTCCGCGGCGAGAAGATCAACGTGACGGAGGACCGGGCGGTCCTGCACACCGCGCTGCGCGCCCCCGCGGACGCGGTCGTCGAGGTCGACGGCGAGAACGTGGTCCCCGCCGTGCACGAGGTCCTCGACAAGATGGCGGCCTTCTCCGGCCAGGTCCGGTCGGGGGAGTGGACCGGGTTCACCGGCAAGCGCATCAAGAACGTCGTCAACATCGGCATCGGCGGCTCCGACCTCGGCCCCGCCATGGCCTACGAGGCGCTGCGCTCCTTCACCGACCGCTCGCTGACGGTCCGGTTCGTCTCCAACGTGGACGGCGCCGACCTGCACGAGGCCGTACGGGACCTGGACCCGGCCGAGACGCTGTTCATCATCGCGTCCAAGACCTTCACCACCATCGAGACCATCACCAACGCCACCTCGGCGCGCCAGTGGCTGCTCGCGGGGCTGGGCGGAGACCAGGCCGCCGTGGCACGGCACTTCGTGGCCCTGTCCACCAACGCCGAGAAGGTCACCGAGTTCGGCATCGACCCGGCCAACATGTTCGGCTTCTGGGACTGGGTCGGCGGCCGCTACTCCTTCGACTCGGCCATCGGGCTCTCCCTGATGATCGCGATCGGCCCGGACTCCTTCCGGGAGCTGCTGGGCGGCTTCCGCGCCATGGACGAGCACTTCCGCACCGCGGCGCCCGAGGACAACGCCCCGCTGCTGCTGGGCCTGTTGGGCATCTGGTACGGGGCCTTCTTCGACGCCCAGTCGCACGCGGTGCTCCCGTACAGCCACTACCTCTCCCGTTTCACGGCCTACTTGCAGCAGCTGGACATGGAGTCCAACGGCAAGTCCGTGGACCGCGACGGCAATCCGGTGGACTGGCAGACCGGCCCGGTGGTGTGGGGCACGCCCGGCACCAACGGCCAGCACGCGTACTACCAGTTGATCCACCAGGGCACCCGGATGATCCCGGCGGACTTCATCGGCTTCGCCCGCCCGGTGGCGGAGCTGGAGCCGGCGCTGGAGGCCCAGCACGACCTGCTGATGGCGAACTTCTTCGCGCAGACGCAGGCCCTGGCCTTCGGCAAGACCGCCGAGGAGGTCCGCGCGGAGGGCGTCGCCGAGGCGCTCGTCCCGCACAAGACCTTCCAGGGCAACCACCCGACGACGACGATCCTCGCCGCCGAACTGACCCCGGCGGTGCTGGGGCAGCTCATCGCCCTCTACGAGCACAAGGTGTTCGTCCAGGGCGCGGTGTGGAACATCGACTCCTTCGACCAGTGGGGCGTGGAGCTCGGCAAGGTCCTCGCGAAGCGGGTGGAGCCGGCGCTGACGGAGGGCTCGCACGTGGAGAGCCTGGACCCGTCGACGCGGGCGCTGGTGGCCACGTACCGGGAGCTGCGCGGACGGCAGTAGGAACGGCGGAAGCGCCCCGTACCGGTCGTGGGACCGGTACGGGGCGCTTCGTCGTTTCCCTCGATTCCCTCGGTTCCCTCGATCAGGAGGATGCCGGGGGGTACAGCCCGGAGGGCAGCTTGGCCGCGGCGGCGCGGTCCAGCAGCCAGAGGGTGCGGCTGCGGCCGTAGGCCTCGGCCGCCGGGGCCTGGACCCCGCCGGCCCCGCCGAGGGCGATGGCCACCGCGCCGGCCTTGTCCTCGCCGGCCGCCAGCAGCCACACCTCGCGGGCCGCGCGGATCGCGGGGAGGGTGAGGGAGACCCGGGTCGGCGGGGGCTTGGGGGCGCCGTGGACGCCGACGACCGTGCGCTCGGTCTCACGGGCCGCGGGGTGCTCGGGGAACAGGGAGGCCACGTGCGTGTCCGGGCCGACGCCGAGCATCAGCACGTCGAAACGGGGCACCGGGCCGTGGTCCTCGGGCCCGGCCGCCCGCGCCAGCTCGGCGGCGTACGCGGCCGCGGCGGCGTCCACGTCGGCGCCGTGCGGGCCGTCGGAGGCGGGCATCGCGTGCACGCGCGCGGGGTCCACCGGGACGGCGTCCAGGAGGGCCTGGCGGGCCTGGACGTGGTTGCGCTCGGGGTCGTCGGCGGGGACGTAGCGCTCGTCGCCCCACCAGAGGTCGATGCGGGACCAGTCGATGGCGTCCCGGGCGGGGGCCGCGGCGAGGGCCGCGAGGAGGCCGTTGCCGTTGCGGCCGCCGGTCAGGACGACGGAGGCGCTGCCGCGGGCGGCCTGCGCGTCCACGATCTTCGTGATCAGCCGGGCGGCTGCGGCCTGGGCCATCAGCTCCTTGTCCCGGTGGACGACGACCTGGGGAGTCGTCATACCCATGTGCTGCCGCCTTCTTGGTAGTTCTGGGTGGTGTGAGGGGCTGTGGACAGCCTCGCCGGCGTTTGAGGCGCGGGGCTGGGGCGGAGCCCCTGGGGGTACCTCCCAGCGGTAGCTGGGGGAGGAAAGGGCGAAGGGCGGGGCGGGGAGAGATACCCCCGCCCCGCCCCCCGGCGGGCCGGCTACTTCGCCGACGTCCGCTTCGCCGAGCGCGCCGGCTTGGCGGCCGGCTTCGCCGCCGGAGCCTCCGCCTCGGCCTTGACCTCGGCCTCGACCTCGGCGTCAGCCACCGGCGCAGCCGGAGCCGCGTCCGCCAGCCGGGAGACGCCGAACTTCAGGGACGCCTCGTACGTGTTGTCCGGGTCCAGCCGGCGGAGTTCCTCCGCCAGCAGCTCGGCCGTGTCGCGGCGCTTCAGCGCCACCGCACGGTCGGGCTGCCCCGGCATGCACAGCGTGGCCAGGGAGCCGTCCGCGCGGTCCAGGACGATCACGCCGTCCTTGGTCTCCATGCGTACGGCGGTCAGCCCCGGCCCCCCTGACAGGGTCCGGTTGACCGGGACCCCGAGACGGTCCGCCAGCCACATGGCCAGCAGCTCGCAGCTCGGGTTCTCGTCCTCGCCCTCGACGGTCGCCGAGACGACCGGCGACAGGGTCACCTGGTCCAGCGCGGCGGCCAGCATCGAGCGCCACGGGGTGATCCGGGTCCAGGACAGGTCCGTGTCGCCCGGGGCGTACGCCTCCGCCCGGGCGCCGAGCGCGGCGATCGGGTGCTCGGAGGAGTAGGTGTCCGTGATCCGGCGCTGCCCCAGCGCGCCCAGCGGATCGCCCGCCAGGTCCGAGGGAGCGCCCTCCGGCCACCAGACCACCACGGGGGCGTCCGGCAGCAGCAGGGGCAGCACGACCGACTGGGCGTGGTCGACCAGTTCGCCGTGCAGGCGCAGTACGACGGTTTCGCCGGTACCGGAGTCCGCCCCGACGCGGATCTCCGCGTCGAGCCGGGCTTCGCGGCGGCTGCGCGGGGAGCGGCTGACCCGCTTGACCACGACGACGATCCGCGAAGGGTGTTCGTGGGAGGCGTCGTTCGCCGACTTGAGCGCGTCGTACGCGTTCTCTTCGTCGGTCACAATCACCAGCGTGAGGACCATGCCGATGGCCGGCGTGCCGATGTCCCGGCGCGCCTGCACCAACGCGGCGTTGATCTTGCTGGAGGTGGTCTCCGTGAGGTCGATCTTCATGGCCGGCGCCAGCTCCGTCCGTCTCGTGCGAGCATCTCGTCCGCCTCGACCGGCCCCCACGTGCCCGCCGGGTACTGCGCGGGCTTGCCGTGCTTGTCCCAGTACTCCTCGATCGGGTCGAGGATGTTCCAGGACAGCTCGACTTCCTGGTGACGCGGGAACAGGTTCGCGTCGCCGAGGAGGACGTCGAGGATGAGCCGCTCGTAGGCCTCGGGGCTGGACTCCGTGAAGGACTCGCCGTAGGCGAAGTCCATCGTGACGTCCCGGACCTCCATGGAGGTGCCGGGCACCTTGGAGCCGAAGCGGACCGTCACGCCCTCGTCCGGCTGGACCCGGATGACCAGGGCGTTCTGCCCCAGCTCCTCGGTCGCGCCCGATTCGAACGGCAGGTACGGAGCCCGCTTGAAGACCACCGCGATCTCGGTCACCCGGCGGCCCAGGCGCTTGCCCGTGCGCAGGTAGAACGGGACGCCCGCCCAGCGGCGGTTGTTGATCTCCAGGCGGATGGCCGCGTAGGTGTCGGTCTTGGAGTTCGGGTCGGTCCCGTCCTCCTCCAGGTACCCCTTGACCTTCTCGCCGCCCTGCCAGGCCGCGGCGTACTGGCCGCGCACGGTGTGCTTGCCGAGGTCCTCGGGGATCTGGACGGCGCTGAGCACCTTCAGCTTCTCCGCCACCAGGGCCTTGGGGTGGAAGGAGCCGGGCTCCTCCATCGCCGTGAGCGCCAGCAGCTGGAGCAGGTGGTTCTGGATGACGTCACGGGCGGCGCCGATGCCGTCGTAGTAGCCGGCCCGGCCGCCGATGCCGATGTCCTCCGCCATGGTGATCTGCACGTGGTCGACGTACGACCGGTTCCAGATCGGCTCGAACATGGTGTTGGCGAAGCGGAGCGCCAGGATGTTCTGGACGGTCTCCTTGCCGAGGTAGTGGTCGATCCGGAAGACCTCGTCCCGGGGGAAGACCTCGTGGACGACCTTGTTGAGTTCCTCGGCGCTCTTCAGGTTGTGGCCGAAGGGCTTCTCGATGACGGCACGCCGCCAGGAGCCCTCCTTCTGCGCCAGCCCGTGGTTCTTGAGCTGCTGGACCACCTTGGGGAAGAACTTCGGGGGCACCGAGAGGTAGAAGGCGAAGTTGCCGCCCGTGCCCTGGGCCTTGTCGAGTTCGTCGATCGTCGACTTGAGCGTCTCGAAGGCGGCGTCGTCGTCGAATTCGCCCTGGACGAACCGGCAGCCTTGCACCAGCTGCTGCCAGACCTCCTCACGGAAGGGGGTGCGCGAGTGCTCCTTGACGGCCTCGTACACCTCCTGGGCGAAGTCCTCGTCCGCCCACTCGCGGCGGGCGAAACCGATCAGCGAGAAGCCCGGAGGCAGCAGGCCGCGGTTCGCGAGGTCGTAGACGGCGGGCATGAGCTTCTTGCGCGACAGGTCACCCGTAACGCCGAAAATGACCAGGCCGGACGGCCCCGCGATGCGCGGGAGCCGCCGGTCCTGTGCGTCACGAAGCGGGTTCGCTCCGTTCACCGACAAAATACTCAGTCCTCCGCGGGGGTAAGGCGCTGCAGTTCCGCCTCGGTCGACTTCAGCAGGTCGTTCCACGACGCCTCGAACTTCTCGACGCCTTCGTCCTCGAGCAGCTGCACCACATCGTCGTACGAGATGCCCAGCTTCGCGACCGCGTCGAGCTCGGCGCGCGCCTGCTCGTAGGTGCCGCGGATGGTGTCGCCGGTGACCTCGCCGTGGTGGGCGGTGGCCTCCAGGGTCGCCTCGGGCATGGTGTTGACGGTGCCGGGGGCGACCAGGTCCACCACGTACAGGGTGTCCTTGTACGCCGGGTCCTTGACGCCGGTGGAGGCCCACAGCGGGCGCTGCTTGTTGGCGTGCGCCCTGTCCAGGGCGGCCCAGCGGTCGGAGGAGAAGACCTCCTCGTACGCCTCGTAGGCCAGACGGGCGTTGGCGAGGGCCGCCTTGCCCTTCAGGGCCTTGGCCTCGTCGGTGCCGACGGAGTCCAGGCGCTTGTCGATCTCGGTGTCCACGCGGGAGACGAAGAAGGAGGCGACCGAGTGGATCTGGGAGAGGTCCAGGCCGGCGGCCTTCGCCTTCTCCAGGCCCGCCAGGTACGCGTCCATGACCTCGCGGTAGCGCTCCAGCGAGAAGATCAGCGTGACGTTGACGCTGATGCCCCGGCCGATGACCTCGGTGATCGCCGGCAGGCCGGCCTTCGTCGCCGGGATCTTGATGAGCGTGTTCGGGCGGTCCACGAGCCAGGCGAGCTGCTTGGCCTCGGCGACGGTCGCCGTCGTGTTGTGCGCCAGACGGGGGTCGACCTCGATCGACACGCGGCCGTCCTGGCCCTCGGTGGAGTCGTAGAGGGGACGCAGGATGTCGGCGGCGTCGCGGACGTCCGCCGTGGTGATCATGCGGATGGCCTCGTCGACGGTGACCTTGCGGGCGGCGAGGTCGGCGAGCTGCTGCTCGTAGCCGTCACCGCTGCTGATCGCCTTCTGGAAGATCGACGGGTTGGTGGTGACACCGACCACGTGCTGCTGGTCGATCAGTTCGGCGAGGTTGCCGGACGTGATGCGCTTGCGGGACAGGTCGTCCAGCCAGATCGCCACGCCCTCGTCGGAGAGGCGCTTGAGTGCGTCTGTCATCGGAATTGCATCTCCTACTGGTTCTTGTACCGGGTCAGCGCGCAGCTGCGGCGAGACGTGCTGAATCAATGCTGGCCTTGGCGGCTGCGGTCACGGCTTCGGCGGTGAGGCCGAACTCGCGGAACAGCACGGCGCCGTCCGCCGAGGCACCGAAGTGCTCCAGCGAGACGATCCGGCCCGCGTCCCCGACGTAACGGTGCCAGGTCAGGCCGATGCCGGCCTCGACCGCGACTCGCGCCGTGACGGAAGGCGGCAGGACGCTGTCCTTGTACTCCTGGGACTGCTCCTCGAACCACTCGACGGAGGGCATCGAGACGACCCGCGCGGGGACGCCCTCGGCCTGCAGCGCCTCGCGCGCGGCGACGGCGAGCTGGACCTCGGAGCCGGTGCCGATCAGGATGACCTGCGCGTTGCCGCCCTCGGCCTCGAACAGCACGTAGCCGCCCTTGGCCGCGTCCTCGTTGCGCTCGTACGTCGGCACGCCCTGGCGGGTGAGGGCCAGACCGTGCGGGGCGCCCTTGCCGAACACCTTGGTGTGGCGGCGCAGGATCTCGCGCCAGGCGATGGCGGTCTCGTTGGCGTCGGCCGGGCGGACCACGTTCAGGCCCGGGATGGCGCGCAGCGAGGCGACGTGCTCGACCGGCTGGTGGGTCGGGCCGTCCTCGCCGAGGCCGATGGAGTCGTGCGTCCACACGTAGGTCACCGGCAGGTGCATCAGGGAGGACAGGCGGACGGCGTTGCGCATGTAGTCGGAGAACACCAGGAAGGTGCCGCCGTAGATGCGGGTGTGGCCGTGCAGCGCGATGCCGTTCATGGCGGCGGCCATGGCGTGCTCGCGGATGCCGAAGTGGATGGTGCGGCCGTACGGGTCGGCCTCCGGCAGCGGGTTGCCCACCGGCAGGAACGAGGAGTTCTTGTCGATGGTGGTGTTGTTGGAGCCGGCCAGGTCGGCCGAGCCGCCCCACAGCTCCGGGATGACCGCGCCGAGCGCTTCGAGGACCTTGCCGGAGGCGGCGCGGGTGGCGACGCCCTTGCCGGGCTCGAAGACGGGGAGCTTGTCCTCCCAGCCCTCGGGCAGCTCGTTGGCCTCGATGCGGTCGAAGGCGGCGGCGCGCTCCGGGTTGGCGGTGCGCCAGGCGGAGAAGTCCTTCTCCCAGGCGGCGCGGGCGTCGCGGCCGCGGTCCACCAGGCCGCGGGTGTGGGCGATGACCTCGTCGGAGACCTCGAAGGTCTGCTCCGGGTCGAAGCCGAGCACGCGCTTGGTCGCGGCGACCTCGTCGTTGCCGAGGGCCGAGCCGTGGGCGGCCTCGGTGTTCTGGGCGTGCGGGGCCGGCCAGGCGATGATCGAGCGGGCCGCGATGAAGGACGGGCGCCCGGTCTCGGCCTTGGCGGCCTGGAGGGCGGCGTACAGGGCCTTCGGGTCGAGGTCGCCGTTGGCCTGCTGCTCGACGCGCTGGACGTGCCAGCCGTACGCCTCGTAGCGCTTCATGGTGTCCTCGGAGACGGCCGTCTCCGTGTCACCCTCGATGGAGATGTGGTTGTCGTCCCACAGCAGCACCAGGTTGCCGAGCTTCTGGTGGCCGGCCAGCGCCGACGCCTCGTGGGAGATGCCCTCCTGGAGGCAGCCGTCGCCCGCGATCGCGTAGATCATGTGGTCGAACGGGGAGGTGCCGGTGGCGGCCTCCGGGTCGAACAGGCCGCGTTCGTAGCGGGCGGCCATGGCCATGCCCACCGCGTTCGCGACGCCCTGGCCCAGCGGGCCGGTGGTGGTCTCCACGCCGGCGGTGTGGCCGTACTCCGGGTGGCCGGGGGTCTTCGAGCCCCAGGTGCGGAACGCCTTGAGGTCGTCCAGCTCCAGGCCGAACCCGCCCAGGTAGAGCTGGGTGTAAAGGGTCAGGGACGAGTGCCCCGCGGAGAGCACGAAACGGTCACGGCCGACCCACTGGGGGTCCGCCGGGTCGTGCCGCATGACCTTCTGGAAAAGCGTGTACGCGGCGGGGGCCAGGCTCATCGCCGTACCGGGGTGTCCGTTCCCGACCTTCTGGACCGCGTCGGCGGCCAGGATGCGGGCGGTGTCGACGGCCCGCTGGTCCAGTTCGGTCCACTCGAGCTCTGGGGTGGTCGGCTTGGTGCTCACCGTTGGTCAGGGCTCCTCTCCACATGTTGTTTTCCCGGTGACGAACGGTGACACCGGGGCGATTCCGAGCCTACCCCCGCCAGCGCGTGCGGCTATTCGAGTGCAGTCAGTGCGTCGCCGTCCCGGCGTCCGCCGTTCACCTGGGATCCGCCGTCGGTGATCTTGTCGTCGGTCCGATCGGCTCAACACGAGGCGACCCCCGCGCAGGGCGGGGCAAGAGCTACGTCTACAGTGGCGTGGTACGCGCAAGCCTTTACCGAGCCTTCATTTACTGGAGGCATCGCTTCGGAAGCTTGCTGGATTCTCTCTCAGGGGTGTGCGTGACGGCCGTCGAATCCCGTCCAGCGGGGGTGCTCGGGACGAGCCCCGGTCACCGGCCGTTCGGGGCCCGGGCCATGGCTTTCGTGGCTTTGACCAAGCCGCGGATCATCGAACTTCTGCTGATCACCACAGTGCCGGTGATGTTCCTCGCCGAGGGCGGAGTGCCGTCGTTGTGGCTGGTGCTCGCCACCTGCTTCGGCGGTTACCTGTCGGCGGGCGGCGCCAACGCGCTCAACATGTACATCGACCGCGACATCGACGCCCTGATGGACCGTACGTCGCAGCGGCCGCTGGTGACCGGCATGGTGAGCCCGCGCGAGTGCCTGGTCTTCGGCATCACGCTCGGGGTCGTCTCGACCCTGTTCTTCGGCCTGCTCATCAACTGGCTGTCGGCCGCCCTCGCGCTCGGCGCGCTCCTCTTCTACGTGGTCGTCTACACGATGCTGCTGAAGCGGCGCACCGCGCAGAACATCGTGTGGGGCGGGATCGCCGGCTGCATGCCGGTGCTCATCGGCTGGTCGTCGGTGCGGGGCGAGGTCTCCTGGGCCGCCGTCATCCTCTTCCTTGTCATCTTCTTCTGGACGCCGCCGCATTACTGGCCGCTGTCCATGAAGGTGAAGGACGACTACGCGCGGGTCGGCGTGCCGATGCTGCCGGTGGTGGCGGGCAACAAGGCCGTGGCGCGCCAGATCGTCCTCTACAGCTGGGTGATGGTCGCCGTCTCGCTGCTGCTGACCCCGCTGGGCTACACCGGCTGGTTCTACACCTCCGTCGCGCTGCTGGCGGGCGGCTGGTGGCTGTGGGAGGCGCACGCGCTGAGTGCGCGGGCCAAGGCCGGGGTCACGGGCGCGAAGCTCAAGGAGATGCGGCTGTTCCACTGGTCGATCACCTATGTGTCGCTGCTCTTCGTGGCTGTGGCCGTGGATCCCTTCCTCCGTTGATTACTCGCCGGTAGCATGCCGTCCATGGCAGAGACCGCAGACACCGCACAGACCGCAGAGGCCGCGGACAAGAAGCACAGCCGCACGGCGGCGAAGCTGGCCCGGCAGATCGGCGCGTTCGCCAAGCAGCACGGCGGCGCCGAGGGCCAGCTCGCACACATCGGCCAGGCCGGCACCCGGATCGTCCTCGTCGGCACCGACGGCGGCTGGGGCGACCTGGTGGCCCCCACGTACGCCGTCGCCCAGCTCGCCGCCGAGAAGGCCGGGCTGACCCTGCACGAGGACTTCGACGGGGAGCTCGCCGCCCGCGTGAAGACGGGCCCGTACGAGTGGACCCGGATGGCCGGAATCCAGCTGGGCGGCCCGGCCAACCCCGCCGCCTGACCCTCTCGGTCAACAGCGCGAGCAACACCTATCCCCCTCGTCACCCGTTAGGACGTGTGGAAGCCGCTTCCTCACGTCCGCAACGGGATGACCGGATGATCGAAACGCCGCCCCTGGTGGACCAGCACTGCCACGGAGTGCTCCGCACGGAGCTGGGGCTCGCCACCTTCGAGGCCCAGCTGATCCACTCGGCCGGCCCGCCCGCCGCCGGCACCACCTTCTTCGACACCCAGACCGGCTTCGCCGTACGCCGCTGGTGCCCGCCCCTGCTCGGCCTGGAGCCGCACTGCGCGCCCGCCCGGTACCTGGCCCGGCGGCGCGAGCTCGGGGTCGCCGAGAGCGGGCGGAGGCTGCTGCGCGGCTCCGGGGTGGGCGCGTACCTCGTCGACACGGGAGCCCCGGGGGACCTCACCGGCCCCAAGGATCTGGCCCTCGCCGGGGACGCGGAGGCCTTCGAGGTGGTCCGGCTGGAGTCACTGGCCGAACGGGCCGCCGACGCCTCCGGGACCGTCGCCGCCTTCCTCTCCAACCTCGCCGGAGCCGTCCACCACGCCGCCGCCGGGGCCGTCGCCTTCGGCTGCGGGGCCCACGCCGGCTACGCGGCCGCCCTGGCCGGCGCCCCGGAGCCGCCGGGGCCCGGCGAGGTGCGGGGCGCGGCCGGGCGGTGGCTGGCCGCACGGGCCGGGGGAGGGGCGGTACGGGATCCCGTACTCCTGCGGCACCTGCTGTGGAGCGCGGTGGCGTCCGGGCTGCCGCTCCAGCTGCACACCGGCGCGGCGGAGCCGGAGCCGCTGACCGGGTTCGTCCGGGCCACGGCGGGCCTGGGGGCGCCGCTCGTCCTGCTCGGCGGCTACCCCCACCACCGGCACGCGGCCCGGCTCGCGGCGGCGTACCCGCACGTCCACGCCGATCTCGGGCCGGCCCTCGCGCGCACGGGGGCGCGGGCCGCCGCCGTACTGGCCGAGCTGCTGGAGCTCGCGCCGTTCGGGAAGCTGCTGTTCTCCAGCGGCGGCCGGAACCTGCCCGAGCTGCACGCGGTCGGCGCCCTGGTGTTCCGGGAAGCGCTGGGGCGGGTGCTGAGCGGCTGGGTCGCGGACGGGGCCTGGTCCTGGCGGGACGCGGACCGGGTCGCGGGGATGCTCGCGGCGGGCAACGCCCGCCGCGTCTACCGGCTGGACGAGCGGGCCTGAGCTCTCCGGGCCGGCTTCGTCAGACGGCGGAGAGCTGCGCGTCGTCGCGGGCCGGGGTGCCCACCCGTTCGGGGGAGCGCTCGCGCAGGCTCAGGACCACGCGCATCACCGAGATCCACACCAGGCAGGAGCCGAACATGTGGGCGGCGACCAGCACCTCGGGCAGCGAGGTGAAGAACTGCACGTAGCCGATGGCGCCCTGGGCGAGCAGCACGATCAGCAGGTCGCGGGCGCGGGCCCGGGTGTCGGCGGGGGCGTCGACCACCCGCAGCACCAGCCACATCGCCACGCCCAGCGCGCACACCAGCCAGGCGGCGATCGCGTGCACGTGGGCGGTGGCCGCCCAGTCGAACGGCATCCGCTTGATCTCGCTCTTGTCGCCGGCGTGCGGCCCCGAGCCCGTCACGACGGTGCCCGCCGCGATCAGCACCAGGGTGGTGGCGACCAGTGCCCACGACAGCTTGCGCACCGGGCCCGGTACGCGCGGCCGGGGGGCGCCGTCACCCTCGCGGGTGCGCTGCCAGGTCACCACGGTGACGGTGAGCAGGCTGGTGGCGAGCAGGAAGTGCCCGGCCACGCTGTACGGGTTCAGGCCCGTCAGGACCGTGATGCCGCCGAGGACCGCGTTGCCCATCACCAGGGCGAACTGGATCCAGCCGAGCTTCGTCAGCGAGTGCCGCCACGGCTTGGCCGAGCGGGCCGCGAGGATGATGCCGCCGACGGCCGCGCAGAGCACGTACGTCAGCATCCGGTTGCCGAACTCGACGACGCCGTGGAAGCCCTGCGCCGGGGTGACGATCAGGCTGTCGCCGGTGCACTTGGGCCAGGTGTCGCAGCCGAGACCCGAACCGGTCAGCCGCACCGCGCCGCCGGTGACGACGATGACCACGCTCATCACGAGCGCGGCGAGCGCGGCACGCTGGACGGTCCGGGGTGACGGGGTCCAGCGGGCGGCGATGTATGCGAATGGGTTCAACACGGCGACTATCGTATGCGCCGCCTTGTGCAAACTTTCACGAGGGGGTGGGTGCGGGTGCGTCGGGTCCGACGACCAGGCGGAACCTGGCCCCGGCCGGGTCGCCCTCCTCGTGCCACCAGACGCGCACCCGCCACAGGGCGGAGTCGCCGGGGTACTGCGGGGACCCCATGAACCCCCGCACGACCTCCGCCCCCACCTCCTCGGCCGTCCGTTGCCGCACCTCCGCCGAGCCCTGCCACGGGTCGGGCTGCACGGCCCACAGCCCGTCGGCGCCGCGCACCTCGACGCGCCACACCGCGAGCCAGGGCGTGACCTCCAGCATGGTGGCGACCTGCTCGGCGTCCAGCCCCAGCCGGGCGGCGACCGTCTCCTCGGGCACGCCCTGGATCCGGGCGGCCACCACCGCCTGCGGCAGCAGCCGCTCGGGCAGCAGCCCGTCGGCGCGCAGCGCGGCCAGGGAGTCGAAGGACAGGTAGCGCAGCCGCAGCTCCAGCTGGCGGCCGATGTGGTCCAGGGCCTCCTCCGCCTCCCGGGCCTCCTCCGGCGCGGGGGAGGCGAGCAGCAGCCGGCGGAACCCGCCCTCGGCGTCCACCGCCCAGGCGACGGCGTCGGCGGCGAAGCCCAGCTCCGCGAGGCGGTCCCCGAGGAACACCTTGGCCTGCGCGAGCCCGCGCCGGTTGACGGGGTCGTCCTGGTCGAGGCCGGCCCACACCTCGACGGCGGCCCGGGTCAGGTCACGGGCCCGCTCGCCGGCCGCCCGCTCCATGGCGCTCGGGCCCTCCTCAGCGCCCTCGCCGAGCGGGTGCCGGGGCAGCCGGGCCCCGTCGCTCAGCGGCCAGGCCAGCCAGACCCCCTGGTTGATCAGGCCCCGGGCGTACCACCGGGCGTACTCCGGCGCGTGCCCGGCGGCCTGCTGCGCATGGCGCAGGCCCTCCTCGATGGCAGCCAGCGCCCCGGCCCGGTCCCCGGCCGCGAACCGGCGGGCCGCCAGGTCGCCGAGCCGCAGCCCCAGCCGGGCCGCGCACTCGGGGTCGGTCCGGGCGGGCTCGCGCAGCGCCCCGATCAGCTCGCCCAGCAGCCGGTCGGCCTCGCCGGGTCCCGCCTGCGCGGCCCCCGACCGGATCCGCGCCCACTGTCCGTCCAGCCGTAGTACGGCCTCCCGCTGCCCCATGTCCGTCGTCCCCCGGCGTCGCCGATCCGCTGTCCGTGGAAGGTGGTCAACCTCCCGCCTGCCCAACGAGCGGCAGGGGTGATTCACTCCCGGCGCACTACTCCCAGCGGAACCACTTCGCCGCCGCGCCCAGCCCCAGGACCGCCCAGCCGGCCAGCACGGCCGCGTCGCCCCACGGCAGCGCGGCCCCGTGCTGCAGCACCTCGCGCAGCCCGTCGGACAGGGCCGAGATGGGCAGCAGTCCGAGGACGTCCCGCACCGGGCCGGGGAACTTCTCCAGCGGCACGATGACCCCGCCGCCGACCAGCAGCAGCAGGAACACCAGGTTGGCGGCGGCCAGGGTCACCTCGGCCTTGAGGGTGCCCGCCATCAGCAGCCCGAGCCCCGAGAAGGCGGCGGTGCCCAGCAGGACCAGCGCGGCGACGGAGAACGGGTCGCCCTGCGGGGACCAGCCCAGCGCGAGGGCGATCACCGTCAGCAGGGCGATCTGGAGCACCTCGGTGACCAGCACCGACAGGGTCTTCGCGGCCATCAGCGCCCAGCGCGGCAGCGGGGAGGCCCCGAGCCGCTTGAGCACCCCGTAGCGGCGGTCGAAGCCGGTGGCGATGGCCTGGCCGGTGAAGGCGGTGGACATCACGGCGAGCGCCAGGACGCCCGGGGCGAGGAAGTCCACGGACTTCCCGGCGCCGCCCGCTTGAACGGGCACGGTGACGATGTCCACGGAGGAGAACAGGGTCAGCAGCAGCGCCGGGATGATCACGGTCAGCAGCAGCTGCTCCCCGTTGCGCAGCAGCATCCGGGTCTCCAGCGCGGTCTGCGCCCAGATCATCCGGGAGACCGGCGCGGCCCCCGGCCGGGGGGTGAACGTACCGGCGCTCATGCGCGCAGCTCCTTACCGGTCAGTTCGAGGAAGACGTCTTCGAGGGTGTGGCGCTCCACCGTGAGGCTGCTGGGCATCACCCCGTGCTGGGCGCACCAGGAGGTGACGGTGGCCAGCAGCTGCGGGTCCACGTCGCCGGTGACCCGGTAGGAGCCCGGGGTGAGCTCCGCGGCCTGGGTGCCGTCGGGCAGGGCCTTCAGCAGGGAGGCGAGGTCGAGTGAGGGGCGGCCGGAGAAGCGCAGGGTGTTCTCGGCGCCGCCCCGGCACAGCTGCTCGGGGCTGCCGTGGGCGATGACCCGTCCGGCGTCCACGATGGCGACCTCGTCGGCCAGCTGCTCGGCCTCGTCCATGTGGTGGGTGGTGAGGACGACGGCGACGCCGTCGGCCCGCAGTTCCCGTACGAGGTCCCAGGTCGCGCGGCGGGCCTGCGGGTCGAGCCCGGCGGTGGGCTCGTCCAGGAAGACCAGCTCGGGGCGGCCGACGACGGCCATGGCCAGGGAGAGGCGCTGCTGCTGGCCGCCGGAGAGCCGGCGGTAGGGGGTGCGGCCGCAGCCGCCGAGGCCCAGGCGCTCCACCAGGGTGTCCACGTCCAGCGGGTCGGCGTACAGCTTCGCCATGTGGCGCAGCATCTCCACGGCGCGGGCGCCGGAGTAGACGCCGCCGGACTGGAGCATCACGCCGATGCGCGGGCGCAGGGCCTCGGCCCGGGTGAAGGGGTCCAGGCCCAGGACGCGGACGGTGCCGGCGTCGGGGCGGCGGTAGCCCTCGCAGGTCTCGACCGTGGTGGTCTTGCCCGCGCCGTTGGGGCCGAGGACGGCGGTGACCGCGGCGCCGGGGACGGTGAGGTCCAGGCCGTCGACCGCCGTTTTCGATCCGTACCGCTTCACCAGTCCGCGGATCTCCACGGCGGGGTCGTTGCTCATGCGGGTGAGTCTACGGAGCGGCAGGGGCGCCCAGGGGCGCCGGGGGAAAGGTTCCCCACCCCGTGCATCGCCGCTGGCCAGGGCGGTGCGGCCGGACCCCTTCCCTCACTCTCCGTGGAGAGATTAGGTAACCCTTAGTGATGGAGGACACCAGGAGTGGCCTCCGTCACGGCTTGTCGGGGCTCCGGTAATTACGCAACAATGGCGTTGTGAAATACGGCGAACGGATGAGCGAGGCCCCTCAGGGGGAGCTCGCGACCGGAGAGCGGTCAACCCGCAACCGGGTCGCGAGGTCCATCCTGGACCACGGTCCCTCCACCGTCGCCGACCTCGCGCAGCGTCTCGGCCTCACCCAGGCCGCCGTCCGCCGCCACCTCGACACGCTCGTCGCCGACGACGTGGTCGCACCCCGTGAGCAGCGTGTGTACGGCGCACGCACCCGGGGCCGGCCCGCCAAGGTCTTCGCGCTCACCGACTGCGGGCGCGATGCCTTCGACCAGTCCTACGACACCCTCGCCGCGGACGCCCTGCGCTGGATCGCGCAGTCCGTGGGCGGCGGGGACAAGGGCGAAGCGGCCGTCGCCGCCTTCGCCCGGGCGAGGATGGCGTCGCAGGCGGAGACCTACCGGGAAGCCGTCGAGGCGGCCGCGCCCGAGGACCGCACCGAGGCCCTCGCGAAGGCGTTGACCGCGGACGGGTACGCTGCTACGGCGAAGAGCGCTCCCGGTCCGCACAGCGGTGAACAGCTCTGTCAGCACCACTGCCCGGTCGCACACGTCGCCGAGCAGTTCCCGCAGCTCTGCGAGGCGGAGACCGAGGTCTTCTCCCGCCTGCTCGGGACGCATGTGCAGCGCCTCGCCACGATCGCCCACGGCGACGGGGTGTGCACCACGTTCATCCCGCGAAGCGCGACACAGACCGACACATCAGCATCTGCAAGTACGGCCGGGAGGAACCCCGCATGACCACGGAGACTGCTCACCCTGAGCTCGATGGCCTGGGCACCTACGAATACGGCTGGGCCGACTCCGACGCGGCCGGCGCCGCTGCCAAGCGGGGTCTGTCCGAGGACGTCGTCCGCGACATCTCGTCGAAGAAGTCCGAGCCGGAGTGGATGCTCAACCTCCGCCTCAAGGGCCTCAAGCTGTTCGACAAGAAGCCCATGCCGAAGTGGGGCTCGGACCTCTCGGGCATCGACTTCGACAACATCAAGTACTTCGTGCGTTCCACCGAGAAGCAGGCCGAGTCCTGGGAGGACCTGCCGGAGGACATCAAGAACACGTACGACAAGCTCGGCATCCCGGAGGCGGAGAAGCAGCGCCTCGTCGCCGGTGTCGCGGCCCAGTACGAGTCCGAGGTCGTCTACCACCAGATCCGTGAGGACCTGGAGCAGCAGGGCGTCATCTTCCTGGACACGGACACCGCGCTCAAGGAGCACCCGGAGCTCTTCCAGGAGTACTTCGGCACCGTCATCCCGGTCGGCGACAACAAGTTCGCCTCGCTGAACACCGCCGTGTGGTCGGGCGGCTCCTTCATCTACGTCCCCAAGGGTGTCCACGTGGACATCCCGCTCCAGGCCTACTTCCGTATCAACACGGAGAACATGGGCCAGTTCGAGCGGACGCTGATCATCGTCGACGAGGACGCCTACGTCCACTACGTCGAGGGCTGCACCGCCCCGATCTACTCCTCGGACTCGCTGCACAGCGCCGTGGTCGAGATCATCGTCAAGAAGGGCGGCCGCTGCCGCTACACGACCATCCAGAACTGGTCGAACAACGTCTACAACCTGGTCACCAAGCGCGCCGTGGCGTACGAGGGCGCGACCATGGAGTGGATCGACGGCAACATCGGTTCCAAGGTCACCATGAAGTACCCGGCCGTCTACCTGATGGGCGAGCACGCCAAGGGCGAGACCCTGTCCATCGCCTTCGCGGGCGAGGGCCAGCACCAGGACGCCGGCTCCAAGATGGTCCACATGGCGCCGAACACCTCCTCGAACATCGTCTCCAAGTCGGTGGCGCGGGGCGGCGGCCGCACCTCGTACCGAGGCCTCGTCGAGATCGGCGAGGGCGCCCACGGCTCCAAGTCCAACGTGCTGTGCGACGCGCTCCTGGTCGACACCATCTCCCGCTCGGACACCTACCCCTACGTCGACGTCCGCGAGGACGACGTGACGATGGGCCACGAGGCCACCGTCTCCAAGGTCTCCGACGACCAGCTCTTCTACCTGATGCAGCGCGGCCTCACCGAGTTCGAGGCCATGGCCATGATCGTGCGCGGCTTCGTCGAGCCGATCGCCAAGGAGCTGCCGATGGAGTACGCGCTGGAGCTGAACCGGCTGATCGAGCTGCAGATGGAGGGTTCGGTCGGCTAGTACCGGCCGCCCGACCCGTCCACCCGCAGCACATTTCTTGACGTAGGAAGAGAGCAGAACGACAGCCATGGCTGAGGCTCAGAACATTCCGGCGGGCTCCACCACCGCCGGCGCGATCGCGGTGGCCGCCGAGTCCACCGTCGCCACCCGGATGAGTGCGCCCCCGTCCTTCGACGTGGCCGACTTCCCGGTCCCGACCGGCCGCGAGGAGGAGTGGCGGTTCACCCCGCTCGCCCGCCTCAAGGGCCTGCACGACGGCACCGCGGTCGCCAACGGAACCATGAAGGCCCAGATCGACGCCCCCGAGGGCGTGACGGTCGAGTCCGTCGAGCGCGACGACGAGCGGGTCGGCAAGGCCGGCACCCCCGTCGACCGCGTGTCGGCCCAGGCCTTCTCCTCGTTCGCCAAGGCCACGGTCGTCACCGTGCCCAAGGAGACCGTGCTCGCCGAGCCCATCCGGGTCTCCCTGCACGGTGAGGGCGGCACGACCTTCGGGCACACCGTCTTCGACATCAAGCCCTTCGCCGAGGCGATCATCGTGATCGACCACACCGGTGACGGCGTGCGCGCCGCCAACGTCGACGTCCTCGTCGGCGACGGCGCCAAGGTGACCTTCGTGTCCGTCCAGGACTGGGACGACACCGCGGTCCACACCTCGCAGCACAACGCCCTCGTCGGCCGCGACGCGAGCTTCAAGTCCGTCGTCGTGACCTTCGGCGGCGACCTCGTCCGCCTGCACCCGCGCGTCACCTACGCGGGCCCCGGCGGCGAGGCCGAGATGCTCGGCCTGTACTTCACGGACGCCGGCCAGCACCAGGAGCACCGCCTCCTGGTCACGCACGACGCCCCGCACTGCAAGTCCAACGTGGTCTACAAGGGCGCGCTCCAGGGCCAGGACGCCCACGCGGTCTGGATCGGCGACGTCCTCATCGAGAAGACCGCCGAGGGCACGGACACCTACGAGATGAACCGCAACCTCGTCCTGACGGACGGCGCGCGCGTCGACTCGGTGCCGAACCTGGAGATCGAGACGGGCGAGATCGTCGGCGCCGGCCACGCGTCCGCGACCGGCCGCTTCGACGACGAGCAGCTCTTCTACCTCCAGGCCCGCGGCATCCCGGCCGACGAGGCCCGCCGTCTGGTCGTGCGCGGCTTCTTCGCCGAGCTCGTCCAGCAGATCGGTGTCGCGGACATCGAGGAGCGCCTCATCGCGAAGATCGAGGCCGAGCTGGCGGCGGCCGTCTGATGACGTACGTCAAGGCCTGCGCGCTGAGCGAGCTGGAGGAGAACACCCCCAAGCGGGTGGAACTCGACGGCACGCCGGTGTCCATCGTCTCCACCGAGGGGGAGGTGTTCGCGATCAACGACATCTGCTCGCACGCGAACGTCTCGCTCTCGGAGGGTGAGGTCGAGGACTGCATGATCGAGTGCTGGCTGCACGGGTCGGCCTTCGACCTGCGCACCGGCAAGCCCTCCGGTCTGCCCGCGACGCGCCCCGTCCCCGTTTACCCCGTAAAGATCGAAGGGGACGACGTTCTCGTCTCCCTCACCCAGGAGTCCTGAGGTACCCATGGCAACGCTTGAAATCCACGACCTGCACGTCTCCGTCGAGGCCGAGAACGGCGCCCGCGAGATCCTCAAGGGTGTCAACCTGACGGTCAAGCAGGGTGAGACGCACGCCATCATGGGCCCCAACGGCTCCGGCAAGTCCACCCTGGCGTACTCCCTCGCCGGTCACCCGAAGTACACCGTCACCGGTGGCACCGTGACCCTCGACGGCGAGGACGTCCTGGAGATGTCCGTCGACGAGCGCGCCCGCGCCGGCGTCTTCCTCGCCATGCAGTACCCGGTCGAGGTCCCCGGCGTCTCGGTCTCCAACTTCCTGCGCACCTCCGCCACCGCCATCCGCGGCGAGGCCCCCAAGCTGCGCACCTGGGTGAAGGAGGTCAAGTCCGCCATGGAGCAGCTCCAGATGGACCCGGCCTTCGCCGAGCGCAACGTGAACGAGGGCTTCTCCGGCGGTGAGAAGAAGCGCCACGAGATCCTCCAGCTGGAGCTCCTCAAGCCGAAGATCGCGATCCTCGACGAGACCGACTCCGGCCTCGACGTCGACGCCCTGCGCATCGTCTCCGAGGGCGTCAACCGCGTCCGCGAGACCGGTGAGGTCGGCACCCTGCTGATCACCCACTACACGCGCATCCTGCGCTACATCAAGCCCGACTTCGTTCACGTCTTCGCGAACGGCCGCATCGCCGAGTCCGGCGGCGCCGAGCTCGCCGACCAGCTGGAGAACGAGGGCTACGACAAGTACGTGAAGGGTGGCGCGACCGCGTGACACAGCTGCCTGGCCTCCTCGACATCGAGGCGATCCGCAAGGACTTCCCCCTGCTGGATCGTGTGGTCCACGACGGGAAGAAGATCGTTTACCTGGACAACGCGGCGACCTCGCAGAAGCCGCGCCAGGTACTCGACGCGCTGAACGAGTACTACGAGCAGCACAACGCCAACGTCCACCGCGGCGTGCACGTGCTCGCCGAGGAGGCCACGGCGCTGTACGAGGGCGCCCGCGACAAGGTCGCCGCCTTCATCAACGCGCCGAGCCGCGACGAGGTGATCTTCACCAAGAACGCCTCGGAGTCGCTCAACCTGGTCGCGAACATGCTCGGCTGGGCCGACGAGCCCTACCGGGTCGACCGCGACACCGAGATCGCCATCACGGAGATGGAGCACCACTCCAACATCGTGCCGTGGCAGCTGCTGTCGCAGCGCACGGGCGCGAAGCTGAAGTGGTTCGGCCTCACCGACGACGGCCGGCTCGACCTGTCCAACATCGAAGAGGTCATCACGGAGAAGACGAAGATCGTCTCCTTCACCCTGGTCTCCAACATCCTGGGCACGGTCAACCCGGTCGAGGCGATCGTCCGGCGGGCGCAGGAGGTCGGCGCGCTGGTGCTGATCGACGCCTCGCAGGCCGCTCCGCACATGCCGCTGGACGTACAGGCGCTCGGCGCCGACTTCGTGGCCTTCACCGGCCACAAGATGTGCGGCCCGACCGGCATCGGCGTCCTGTGGGGCCGCCAGGAGCTCCTGGAGGACCTGCCCCCGTTCCTCGGCGGCGGCGAGATGATCGAGACCGTCTCGATGCACTCGTCGACGTACGCCCCGGCTCCCCACAAGTTCGAGGCGGGCACCCCCCCGATCGCCCAGGCCGTCGGCCTCGGTGCGGCCGTGGACTACCTGACCTCGATCGGCATGGACAAGATCGCCGCGCACGAGCACGCGATCACCGAGTACGCGGTCAAGCGCCTCCAGGAGGTGCCCGGCCTGCGGATCATCGGCCCCACCACGGCCGAGGACCGCGGCGCCGCGATCTCCTTCGTACTCGGCGACATCCACCCGCACGACGTGGGCCAGGTCCTCGACGAGCAGGGCATCGCGGTCCGCGTGGGACACCACTGCGCGCGCCCTGTCTGCCTGCGCTACGGAATTCCGGCGACCACGCGGGCGTCTTTCTATCTGTACTCCTCTCCCGCCGATGTCGATGCGCTGGTCGACGGGCTGGAGCACGTACGGAACTTCTTCGGCTGACGAAGGCGACGAGGACGAGGACGCTGTGAAGCTGGATTCGATGTACCAGGAACTGATCCTGGACCACTACAAGCACCCGCACGGGCGTGGCCTGCGCGACGGCGACGCCGAGGTGCACCACGTCAACCCGACGTGCGGCGACGAGATCACGCTCCGCGTGAAGTACGACGGCGAGACGCTCACCGACGTCTCCTACGAGGGCCAGGGCTGCTCCATCAGCCAGGCCAGCGCGTCCGTGCTGAACGAGCTGCTGGTCGGCAAGAAGCTGCCCGAGGCGCAGAAGATCCAGGGCGTGTTCCTGGAGCTGATGCAGTCCAAGGGCAAGATCGAGCCGGACGAGGAGATGGAGGAGGTGCTGGAGGACGCGGTCGCGTTCGCCGGTGTCTCCAAGTATCCGGCGCGTGTGAAGTGTGCTCTGCTGAGCTGGATGGCGTGGAAGGACGCGACCGCCCAGGTGCTGGGTGACGCGGAGAGGAAGACGGCATGACCGAGAACGCGACGCCCGAGGCGTCGATCAAGCCGGCCACCGAGGAGGAGGTCCGCGAGGCCCTCTACGACGTGGTCGACCCCGAGCTGGGCATCGACGTCGTCAACCTGGGCCTGATCTACGGCATCCACATCGACGACGCGAACATCGCCACCCTCGACATGACCCTGACCTCGGCGGCCTGCCCGCTGACGGACGTCATCGAGGACCAGGCGAAGTCGGCGACGGAGGGCATCGTCAACGAGCTCCGCATCAACTGGGTCTGGATGCCCCCGTGGGGCCCGGACAAGATCACGGACGACGGCCGTGAGCAGCTGCGCGCGCTCGGCTTCAACGTCTGACCCACGCGGTCACAGGAGGGCCCCCGGCACACTCGTGCCGGGGGCCCTCCCTGCTTCCCCGGGCGCTCCCTGTTCTTCCGGCGGCCGGACGGCGTGCACCGGAAGTTGGCCGGCGTGGCCGAACCTTCTCGACGGCCGTCACGGTGTGACGCCCTGAGGGAGAGGACGCCACCTTGAAGAAGCAGCTCGGTATCGCCGGTACCGCGGGGATCGCCGCACTGATCGTCGCCACGACGGTCATGCCCGCGCAGGCGGTCACCTACGGCACCCCGACCATCTCGCTGTCCGCCGGCTACCTGTCCGGGGCCGTGGGCGGGGTCGGCGACCAGACCGTCAACGTCACCGTCGGGCAGAGCGGCGCCGACGTCTCCGCCCTCACCGTCAGTGCCTCCGCCTCCACCCAGGCCTCCGTCGCCGGCACCGGCGACGTCACGGTCACCGGCACCGGGGCCGTGCGCCGGCTGGCCGTCACCGCGCACGGCCGCGGCTACACCAACCTGACGATCAAGGTCACCGGGCTCGGCGGCAAGACCGCCGTCAAGACCCTCTCCTACGCCGCCTCCGCCGCCGTCCAGAACCCGGCCGACGCCCGCTACTTCAGCGGCGCCTCGGACTCCTCGGCCGCCGTGGACGTGGGCGACGGCTACACCGTCGTCGCCGACGACGAGAACAACGTGCTGCGCCTGTACGACCGTTCCCGCTCCGACGCACCCGTGCGCACCTGGGACTTCAGCTCCCAGCTCGGCGTCACCAAGGAGGTGGACATCGAGGGCGCCACCCGGATCGGCAACACCGTCTACTGGACCGGCTCGCTCGGCAACAACAAGGACGGCGAGTACAAGGCCCCCCGCAACACGGTGTTCACCACCACCCTCAGCGGCTCCGGGTCCGCCACGCAGCTCGCGTACGGGCGCTCGTACGAGCACCTGCGCGAGGACCTGGTCGCCTGGGACCAGGCGCACGGCGACCAGTACGGCTTCGCGGCCGGTACGGCGACGGGTCAGGCGCCCAAGCAGATCGACGGGTTCAACGTGGAGGGCCTGGAGTTCGCGCCGGGCTCCACCACCACCGCCTACGTCGGCTTCCGCGCACCGCTCGCCCCGGCGGTCCCGGGCGGCAAGGCGCTGCTCGTGCCGGTCACCAACTTCGACAAGGTCCTCGCCAACGGGGCCTCGGCGGTGTTCGGTTCCGCGATCGAGCTGGACCTGGGCGGGCTGTCCGTCCGCGACATCCGCAAGAACGCGCAGGACCAGTACCTGATCCTGGCCGGGTCCTGGGCCGCCGACGACAACTCCGACCCTTACGCCCTCTACCAGTGGGACGGCGTCGCCGGACACGCCCCGGTCAAGCGGGCCGACCTGCCGACCACCGACCCGGGCGGCTGGGAGGCCATCGTCGAGGTGCCGGACCTGTCGGCGCCGGGCGCGCGCGTCCAGCTGATCACCGACAGCGGCTCCGCCGACCTCTACGGGGACGGCATCGCGGCCAAGGACCTCACGCACCCGGAGTTCAAGAAGTCCCGCGCCGCGTGGTTCACGCTTTCCTAGGGGTTCTCGGTCAGGCGTCGGCCGCGAAGGCCTCGGCGAGGTGCTCGCGGCGGATCCGCCGGTCCACGTAGAGCAGGCCGGCCGGCAGCTGCGGGAACGCCGGCAGCAGGACCAGCGCCGACAGCGCCCCCGGCAGCCCCAGCCACAGCAGGAGCGCGGAGGCGGCCGCCCCGGTGAACACCACGGCCGGGGCGGTGACGGCCAGCGTCCGCCACCACGCCCCGCGCACCAGGTGCGCCGAGCGGCGCAACGCGGCCGCCGGCCCGAGCCCCTCGTACCCGGCGGCGGTCGGCGCCAGGGCGGACAGCACCCCGAGCCACAGGGCGACCGGGAGGAGGGGGAGCACCGCCAGAAGCGGCACCCCCAGGGCGACCAGGAGCACGAGGGGCCCGGCCGCGGCCAGCAGGGCCAGCAGCTGGGCGCCGAGCACCGCCGGGGTGCGGGGCAGCGCGGCGCGCAGCAGCCCCGGCGCGGTCACCGGGCGGCCGAGCACCGCCGGGCGCAGCAGGGCCGCGATCAGGGCGGTGGCCAGCGCGCAGGTGAACAGCAGGAAGAGGCCCGCCGCCGGGAACAGGGTCCAGACGAAGACGCGGCTGCCCGACCTCGGGCTGAGCGAGGCCAGCGTGGCCGCTCCGGCAGCCGCCGTGACCAGCAGCCCGGCCATCAGCTGGCCCAGCAGCAGCGCGCCGCACAGCGGGCCGCCGTAGCGGCGCAGGGCGGCGAGCGCGCCCCCGAGGATGTCCGAGGTCCCCAGCGGGCGCAGGGGCACCACCCCGGGCCGGGGCCGCTGCGGGGGCAGCCGGCCGCCGCCCGGGTGGGTCCCCTGGTGCATTGCCATGAGCGGCCCCCTGTCCCTGAGTGGGGACACCGTAGCTCCGATGTGCGCCGGTGTCCCGGGGTCGGTCTGTGTACATGTGTACGCATCGTTGCGTACTGTTGTACACGTGCCTTACGTACTGCTTGCCCTGGCCATAGCCTCCGAGGTCGCGGGCACCACCGCGATGAAGTACAGCGAGGGCTTCACCCGGCTGTGGCCCTCGCTGGGCACCCTGCTGGGCTACGTCATCGCCTTCACGCTGCTCGCGCAGACCCTGAAGTCGATGTCGGTGGGCACGGCCTACGCGATCTGGGCCGGGGTCGGCACCGCCGCCATCGCCGCGATCGGGATGGTCTTCATGGGGGAGGCGGCCACCGCCGCGAAGATCGCCGGGATCGCGCTGGTCATCGGCGGGGTGGTCCTGCTCAACCTCGGCGGGGCGGCCCACTGATGGCCGGCCCCGTGCGCCGGTACGACCCCGAGCGGCGGCAGCGGATCATCGACGCCGCGATCCGGGTGGTCGGGGCCAAGGGGATCGCCGGGCTGAGCCACCGCAGCGTGGCGGCGGAGGCGGACGTACCGCTGGGCTCGACCACGTACCACTTCAAGACCCTGGACGACCTGCTGGTGGCCGCCCTGCGGCAGGCGAACGAGGTGTACGCGCCCGCGCTCGCCCTGCGCGAGGGGGAGGACCTCGCGGGGGCGCTGGCCCGCCTGCTGGGGGAGATGCTGGCCGCGGACCGGGGCCGGGCGGAGCTGGAATACGAGCTCTACCTGGCCGCCCTGCGCCGGCCGGCGCTGCGGCCGGTGGCCGCCGAGTGGTGCGAGACCGTCACCGAGGCCCTGGCGGACCACACCGACCCGGTGACGGCGCGGGCGCTGGTGGCGGTGATGGACGGCATCAGCCTCCAGGTCCTCCTGACGGGTACGCCGTACGAGGAGCCGTACGCCCGCGAGATCCTGAGCCGGGTCCTCCGCCCCGCCTAGCCGGATGTCGCGCGGCGGCAATATCCAGCCCCGCCGGCGTTTGAGGGGGCAGAGGTAGCTGGGGGAGGGTCTGGGGGCGCCCCCGCGCTACCCCCCGGAGCGCACGGCCGCCAGCGCAGCGGTCACGCTCGTCTCGATGTCCCGGACCGGATAGAACACCTCCCGCACCGTGCGCTCCCGGTCCACCACCAGCGTCAGCCGCTTGATCCGGCTCACCCCCGCCGCGCGGAACGTCGGCAGCCGCAGGGCCGTCACCAGGTCGAGGTCCGCGTCCGACAGGAGCGGGAAGCGCAGCCGCTCCCGCTCCGCGAACTCCCGCTGTTCGTCCGGCCGCTGCGTCGAGACCCCGTGCACGGTGGCGCCGGCCGCGGTGAACTCCGCCAGCTGGTCGCGGAAGGTGCAGGACTCCAGCGTGCACCCCTTCGCGCCCGGGATCCCGCCCCAGCCGGGCGGGTAGGACTCGGCCCGGGCGTACGCGCCGGGGAAGCAGTACAGGACCGTGAACGGGCTGTCCGCCACCGGATCGCGGCGCTCGCCGAAACGGTCCGGCAGCAGCAGCTCCGGCAGCCGGGTGCCGCGCAGCGCGTGGACCCGTGCGGCTTCCTTCGAGGACTCGTCGGTGGTCGCGGACATCTCTCCCTCTCCCAGGACCCAGGTGTCACCCCAGTCCTGGAGGGCCACCAGGACCGGCAGCAGCCCCCGCCCGCGCGGGGTCAGCCGGTACTCGTGCCGCACCGGGCGTTCCTGGTACGGCTCGCGCGTCAGCACCCCGGCCTCCACCAGCAGCTTCAGCCGCTCGGCGAGCACCTTCCGGGACACCCCCAGCTCGCGCTGGAGCTCCTCGAAGCGGTACAGACCGCGCGCGGTGTCGCGCACGATCAGCAGCGTCCACCAGTCGCCCACGACGTCGAGGGCCTGGGCGATGGAGCAGTCCGCGTCGCCGAGGTGCGTGCGCTGGGCCATGGGCACTCCTTTGTCCGTTGACCCCAGGCTGTCATGCTGGCATAGTCCGTTCCCAAAAGGAACTGACTCAGGAACTGACTCACGGAATGCAGGGGGACACGGGTGTGCTGCAGGGGTTCAAGGACGTACCGAGGGTCGTGTGGCTGCTGGCTGCGGGGATCTTCGTCAATGCCGTCGTCAGCTTCACCTTCGTCTTCGTCTTCCTCTACCTGACCGGCCCGCGCGGCCTCGGTGCCGCCCAGGCGGGCCTGATCGTCGGCATCGGCGGCGTCGGCCTGGTCGCCGGGAACTTCACCGGCGGCTGGTACGGCGACCGCTTCGGCCACCGCCGGGTGCTGATCACCGCCTCCGTGCTCGGTGGCGCCGCCCTCGTGGTCCTGCCGGCGGTCCCCACCGGCCTGCTGGCCCTCGTCCTGCCGCTCGCCCAGTACGCCTCCGGGGTGATCCGGGCCGCCAACTCGGCGCTGGTCGCCGTCACCGTGCCGGAGGGCTCCCGGCGCCAGGCCTTCGCGGTCACCCGCTTCACGTCCAACGCCGGCTTCGCGGTGGGCTCACCGCTCGGGGCCCTCGTGGCGACCGGGCTCTCCTACGACTGGCTCTTCGTCGCGGACGGCCTCGGCACCCTCTTCTTCGCCCTCTGGACCGCCCGGGTCGTCCCGGCCAGGGCGGCCACCACCCCCTCCGCGGCCCCGGACGGGGGTCTGGGCCGCGGGGGGCTGTGGCGGGAGCTGTGCGCGCGGCCCCGCGTCTTCGTCCTGCTCGGCGCGATCGTCGTCATCGACGTCGTCTACCGGCAGCACTACACGACCTTCCCGGTCTTCCTCGCGGACCACGGTCTGGACACCCGGGCCTACGGCCTGCTCATCGCGATCAACGGCGGTGTGATCATGCTCCTGGAGATCCCCGCGGCCCTCGCGCTGCGCAGGCGCTCCCCGCTGCACATCATCGGCACCGGGCTGGTCCTGGTGGGCGGCGCCTACGCGATGCTGCTGCTCGGCGTGGGCGCCGCGAGCGCCGCCGCGATGATGGTGCTGCTCACCCTCGGCGAGATCCTCTACAAGACCACCGCCACGGCGTACGTCGCGGACGAGTCGCCCGGGCACGCCATCGGCCGCTTCCAGAGCCTGTACGCGGGCGTCTCGGTCAGCGGTGTCGTCCTCGCGGCGCCCCTCGGCGGGGCGCTGTACTCCACCGCGCCCGACCTGCTGTGGCCCCTGTGCGCGGTGCTCGGGGCGGCCGCCGGGGGAACCGTGCTGGCCATGGGCGCGCGGGGGGTACGGCGACGCGCGCGACCGGCACATGAGACCGGTTCGCCCGCAGCGGCCGTCGCCGGTTAGGTTTCGGGCATGACTGCTACGCGTACCACCGGCGCCGTCGCCGCCGGACTTGCCACCCTCGCCGCCGACGGCACCGTCCTCGACACCTGGTTCCCCGCCCCCGAGCTCTCCGCCGAGCCCGGCCCGGCCGGCACCGAGCGCCTCACCGCCGAGCAGGCCGTGGAGCTCCTCGGCGCCGCCGCGGCCAAGGCGATCCGCTCGGACGCGGTCCGCGGGGTCGAGGTCGTAGCCGTCCGCACCGTGATCGCCTCCCTGGAGGACAAGCCGCTGGACGCGCACGACGCGTACCTGCGCCTGCACCTGCTGAGCCACCGCCTGGTCAAGCCGCACGGCCAGAACCTGGACGGCGTCTTCGGCCTGCTGGCGAACGTCGCCTGGACCTCGCTCGGCCCGGTCGCCGTCGACCAGGTCGAGACCGTCCGCCTGAACGCCCGCGCCGAGGGCCTGCACCTCCAGGTCACCTCGATCGACAAGTTCCCCCGCATGACCGACTACGTCGCCCCCAAGGGCGTGCGCATCGCCGACGCGGACCGCGTCCGCCTCGGCGCGCACCTCGCCGAGGGCACCACCGTGATGCACGAGGGCTTCGTCAACTTCAACGCCGGCACCCTGGGCACCTCCATGGTCGAGGGCCGCATCTCGGCGGGCGTCGTCGTCGGCGACGGCTCCGACATCGGCGGCGGCGCGTCCACGATGGGCACCCTCTCGGGCGGCGGCAAGCAGATCATCTCGATCGGCGAGCGCACCCTGATCGGCGCCGAGGCGGGCATCGGCATCGCGCTGGGCAACGAGTGCGTCGTCGAGGCCGGCCTCTACGTCACCGCCGGCACCCGGGTGACCCTGCCGGACGGCCAGGTCGTCAAGGCCCTGGAGCTCTCCGGCGCCGACAACATCCTCTTCCGCCGCAACTCGGTCACCGGCGCCGTCGAGGCCCGCCCGTACAAGGCGAACTGGGGCGGCCTCAACGAGGTCCTGCACAGCCACAACTGACCCGCACGGGCCGCGCAGCCGAAGCGCCCCCCACCCCTCGCGGGGGTGGGGGGCGCTTTGCCGTGTGTGCCCGCGGGGGGTCAGTGCAGGGGGATCGAGCGGATCAGGCCCGCGAAGGCCTCCTGTTCCGCCTGCGTCAGTTCCACCGACTCCATCGGGTGTCCCGCCGCCGTGCGCTGGGACGGGATGACCGGCAGGCCCTCGTAGGCGTCCGGCTCCGGGTGGTGGAAGCGGCTGTCCCACAGCGTGTGGCCGAGGCCGAGCACCCAGACGAGGGCGGCCACGAGCAGGACGGCGAGGCCGATTTCCTGGGCGAGGGAGATGGAGGGGAACACGCGGCCTCCAGGTGCGGGGGTACAAGAAGGACAAGATCGGGCGTGGGGGACACTCAACACCACAACCGGCCCATGTGGGCAGCGGTGTGTCCAGCGTCACGCCAGGGCCGAAAGCCCCCCGGCCTCCCCGGCCGGAGCGTGGCGGAGGGGCCCGGCCGTGGCGGCGGCGCCCGGCCCCTCCGGGCGGGTGTTACGGGCGGAAGCGCAGCACCTGCGGGTCGTGGTCGCTGTTCTGGGCGGAGAACTCGGCGTTGATGTGCACGCTGTCGTAGGCGTAGTTCTTGATCGCCGGGCTGACCAGGATCTGGTCCAGCACCTGCGCGTTGCCCTGGTAGACGTAGGAGTAACGTTCCGCCTTCGGCAGCGACTTGATCGCCGAGTACAGTGCGCCGCCGTCCTCCAGCGCCTTGGCCGTGTTCGAGAACTCGAAGTCGTTGATGTCGCCGAGGGCGAGGACGTCCGCGTTCTTGTCGGCCGCGAGGAGCTCCTTGACGAAGGAGTTCACCGCCTGCGCCTGGAGCAGCCGCTTGTCCTCCGACTTGCGCACCGGGGGCTGGTGCTGCGAGGTCAGGCCCTCGTCGCCGCCCTTGGAGCTGAAGTGGTTGGCGATCACGAAGACCGTGCGGCCGCGGAAGACGAACTCGCCGGCCAGCGGCTTGCGGCTGTCGGCCCACGCCGGGTTCGCCGGGTCGATCCGGCCGGGGGAGTGGGTCAGGGCGGCCTTGCCGTTCTCCTTGGCCACACCGGTCGCGGTCACCGCGTCGCCCGCCGCGCGGTCGGTGAAGGAGACCCGGGCGGGGTTGAAGAGGAACACCTGGCGGATGTTGCCGCCGGGCTCGCCGCCGTCCTTGTTGTTCTCGGGGCTGATGGTCCGCCACTGGTAGGCCGGGCCGCCCGCCGCCGCGATGGCCGCGGTGAACTTCTTGATGGTCTCCTCGGCCGAGACGGTGCCGTCGTTCTTGGCGCCGTTGTCGTCCTGGATCTCCTCCAGGGCGACGATGTCGGGCGAGGCCAGGTTCTGGACGACGGCCTTGGCCAGGTTGTCGAACTTCTCCTGCGGGTCGGTCGGGTCGAGGTTCTCCACGTTGTACGTGGCCACCGCGAGCTCGCCGGGCGACTGGGCCTTGGTCTTCTCGGGGGCGAGGGTGCCCGCCTTGACCGCGCCGAGGGTGCGGGCCACCAGGGTGTAGCCGCCGAACTGGTTGAAGTCCAGCGGGCCCTCGGTGGTGCCGGTCAGCCTGTCGCCGACGTTGGCCACCGGGAAGGGCTGCTGCGCGAGCGGCGCGAGCTGCTGGATCTGGAGGCGGCCGGTGTTCTGGGACTCGTACGAGCCGTAGAGGGTGCCGCCGCGCTTGGCGGTGTTCTCCCAGCCCTTCACCGTCACCCACATCTCGGCGTGCGGGTCGGTGGCGCCGACCACGCGCGAGTTGCCGATGCGGATGTTCATGCCCTCCAGGGACTCGTAGTAGTCCAGGGCGTAGCGCGAGGGCTCCAGGGTCAGGCCGTTGATGCTGCCGCCGGCGGCCGGGTCGCCCGCCGGGGCGTACTCCGCCGGGACGGAGTACTCGTTGACGGCGGTGGCCTCGGGCAGCGCGTTGCCGGAGGAGACCACGGTCACGGTGGGCTTGGAGATCTGGGTGACCGACTGGTTGCCGGAGGCCGCCCCGCCGGGGACGTACTCGCCGACCGTGCCCGAGACCTTGACGGCGTCGCCGACGGCGACGGTCGGGACGGAGTTCGTGAAGACGAAGACGCCCTCGCTGGTGGCGGGGTTGTCGTCGGCGTCGGGGTCCTGGATCCAGAACCCGCGCGAGCCGTAGGTGCGCACGCCCGTGACGATGCCCTGGACGTCGGCGACGGCCTTGCCGTTGAGCGGGGATATCCGGGTGGTGCCCTGGATGTCGTGGATGCGTACCGGATCGGCGGACACGGCGCCTTCGGCCGCGTCGGCCGTGCCCGCGAGCAGGCCGGAGGCCAGCGCGGCGGCGACGAGGGCGGCGACGGCGGCGGAACGGGGATGCGATGAGCGCATGTGAGGGAACTCCGGTGTGTGGAGGATGAAGAGGGGGGTGGGATTTGACGGTCCCTTAACGTCTACGCGCGTCAATGTCCTGTGTGACCAGCAAAGTTGTCAAGGTCTCCAGGAAATACGACAGCTGACTGTGGGATGAACTGACGGTTCCGCTCCGCCGGGACCGCCCCGAATGCGTCTACGCTGGGTCGCCGCACCGGGTCTGACGGTCCCTCCGTGACCGCTCCGCCCGCCCCGTTCCGTCCTGATTTCACCCCCGCCGTCCCGCGCGCGCCCGTCCGAGGAGAACCACCCCATGTCCGCAGAGCCGCACTCCACGCTGCCGCCGGTACGGCTGCACTCCGATGCGGAGCTGGCCCGCGACGCACTCGTCGCCCCGCTGTTCGCCCGCGCCGTTCGCCTTGCCCGCTGGGCCGGACCCGACACCCGCGTCGACGTCGGCGGCGAACTCGTCGCCGACCAGCTGCCCGAGGCCGCCGAGGCGCTCGGCCTCGACCCCGCCGACGAGGACTCGCCCGTGTACGCGAGCCAGGCCTGGCGGGTGGCCGTGGACACCGGCCTGGTCGACGTGACGGAGCCGGAGGAGGACAGCGGCGACGGCGCGGACGGCGCCGAGCCTGAGTACGGCACCGCCTCGCCCGGCGAGGACCTCCCCCTGGTGGCCGGTGGGGCGCCCGCCGACGTGCTCGACCTGTGGCTGGCGGCCCTGGACACCGTCCTCGCGGACGCCGCCGTACCCGATCTGGACGACCTCGTCGACGCCCTCGACGCGGGCGGCGAGATCGACTTCGACCGGCTCGACTGGAACCCGCAGCGCGAGGCCGACTTCCTCGACGGGGTGCTCGCCAACCTCTACCTGCTCAGCGTCTCCGAGGGGGCCCCGGCGGACGGCCGGGTGCCGCTGCCCGTGCTCGCCGCCTCGATGATCATGCCGGACGACATGGGCGACCCGTCCGACGCCGTCCTGGAGCAGGTCTCGGACGCGATGATGCGCCTCGACGACCAGTTCCGGCAGCTGGACCCGATCGGACTCGTCGACTACCACCCCGTCGACGAGGCCCTGATGGCGGAAGCCGACGACCTCGCCGACGCGGACGCCGTCGCCGGCGGCCCGGACCGTGCGGAGGACGACGAGGACATCACCCGCTACGGCATGGTCCGGCTGACCCCGCTCGGCCTGTACGGCGTCCGCGCCCGGATGCTGGAGGCCGGGGTCGAGGCCCCGGCCATCGGAGAACTGGCGGGCAAGGGCGCGGACATGCTGCTCGACGCCGTCTCCTTCTACCCGGAGGCCGCCGCGCAGGCCGAGATCGAGCAGTGGCTGGCCGGGCGCGACCTGCCCACCGCCGTCGCCGAGCTGCTGGCCGCGGCCCGCGGCGACGACGAGGCCGCGCCGCTGCGCCGGCTGCGCTGCCAGCAGGCCCTCACCCCGGCCGGACCGGAGGCCGAGCCGGCGGTGCGCGCCGTGCTGGACGACCCGCAGCTGGGCGGGCTGGCCCGGGTCTGGCTGGCGGAGCACGGGGCGGCGGACGTACCGGCCCCGGACGAGGAGATGGTGTTCTGGCTGACGGTGGACACCATCGCGGCGCAGCTCGCCGCGGACGGGGAGACCGAGGAGCTGCCGCTGCTGATGCGCAGCCTGACGGAGCACCACGCCGGGTTCTTCGACCAGGTGTGGCGGGTCGAGCACCCGGCGACCGCCCACGTGCTGGAGGCCATGGGCCGGTTGCATCCGGACAAGAAGGCCGCCAAGGAGGCCCGGAAGGCCGCGTTCAAGGCCCGGTCCCGGCAGTCCTGACCTGGGGCCGGGGGGCCGCTCCGGGCCGTGGCGGGGGCGGCAACCGGCCGTTCCGCGGCCGGAGTTCGCCATTCCGTCCGGCGGCAAGGGGCCGGTCCGCGTTCGCGGGTAGTTCAGCCGCCGTTCACATACGGCCGGGAGCGTGTGCGCCGACGACCGTACGTCAGGCGCACCACCTCCCCACCCCAGGAGACCCGATGCCCCTCAGCCGCAGAGACTTCACCGCCCGTACCGTCATCGCCGGTGCGGGCGTCGCCCTCACCGGGACGGTCGGCGCCCTCGCCACCGCCCCCGGGGCACTGGCCGCCGACGACCCGCGGCCCGACACGGCCGACGCCGGAGAGGGGCACGGCCACCCGCACGCCCCCGGCTACGGCCCGCTGCTGCCGGACCCGGCCGGACTGCTCGCCCTGCCCGCCGGGTTCACCTACCGCGTGATCACCCGCAGCGGAGTCACCACCCTCGACTCCGGCGAGAGCACCCCCTCCAACCACGACGGCACGGCCGCCTTCGAGGGGGCCCGCGGAGTCACCCTCCTCGTCAACAACCACGAGCTCAAGGGCCCCCGGGCCAACTGGGCGCACCCCGTTCCGCTCACCGAGGGCCTCGTCTACGACCCGGCCGCCTCCGGCGGCTGCACGGTCGTCGAGGTCCGGCGCGGCGGCGGCGTCGCCGAATGGGTGGGCATCGCCGGCACCTCGACCAACTGCGCGGGCGGGGCCACCCCCTGGGGCACCTGGCTGACCTGTGAGGAGACCGAGGACCTGGCCGGCAAGAACGGCATGACCAAGGACCACGGCTACGTCTTCGAGGTGGACCCCCACGACCGCCGGGCCAACCGCGACCCCCGGCCCGTCAAGGCCTTCGGCCGGTACGCGCACGAGGCCGTCGTCATCGACCCGCGCCAGGGCCACGCCTACCTGACCGAGGACGCCTCGGGCCCCAACGGGCTGCTCTACCGCTGGACCCCGCCGCAGGGCTTCCGGCACGGGCGCGGCAGGCTGCGCACCCTCGCCGACGGTGCCGGGGTGCTCGCCGCCGCCAAGTGCTTCGACAAGGCCGGTCAGTTCGTGGACGACCTCTCGCGCGCGACGAAGACGGGGACCGTGTACGGGGTCGACTGGGTGGAGGTGACCGACCGCGACGCGCGGAGCCTGTCCGTCCGCAAGCAGTTCGCGGCCGGCGCCGTGACCCGGGCCCGCAAGCTGGAGGGCATGTGGTGGGCGGACGGGGGCGCCTACTTCGTCTCCTCGTACGCGCGTGAGGAGAGCCCGGGCGCCGCGCACGACGGGCAGGTGTGGTTCTACGACCCCAAGCGGCGCACCATCAGGCTCGTCGTCCTCATCGGGGTGAACGCCGCCCCGGACGCCGAGGGCGGCTACGACGGCCCCGACAACATCACCGTGTCCCCGTACGGGGGCCTGGTCATCGCCGAGGACGGCGAAGGGCTGCAACACCTGCTCGGGGCCACCGAATCGGGCCGCGTCTACCCGCTGGCGCGCAACGAACTGAACATCGGGACGCCCGAGAAGCCGGAGTACTCGGAGTTCACCGGGGTGTGCTTCTCCCCGGACGGGCGCACCCTGTACGCCAACATCCAGGACCCGGGCATCATGCTGGCCGTCACCGGCCCGTGGCGGCGCTCCCCGCGCTGACGCGGGCGTACCGGTCCTACTGGGCCGCGGCCATCTCCGCGCGGGAGGCCGCGGCCCACTCCTCCAGGAGGAACTCGTACGCCTCCGAGGGCCACTCCCCGTCCGCCCAGGTCTCGACGAGGAGCCGAATCGCCTCGTTCGCCTCGGCGGCGGACGGGCGCGCGGGACCCGCGGGCTGGAGTGAAGTCTGCATGGGTCCAAGGCTACGGGCGGGCACTGACAGCCACCTCCGGATTACGCGTGGCATCGATCACCCGCGCCGCCCCCCGCCCGGGCCCCTGGCAGCCGCATATGCCCGCCCACCTGCTCAGAGTGCCTGGGAGGCCGGCTGGACCATGCCGCGCACTGTGCGGGACTTCACAAAGTCGCCCATGGCCGTCATCTCCCATTCGCCGGAGAACTGCTTGATCAGCTTGGCCATCATCACGCCGGTCTGGGGCTCGGCGCCCGTCAGGTCGAAGCGGACCAGCTCCTCGTCGCTCGCCGCGTCGATGAGCCGGCAGTAGGCCTTGGCGACCTCGGTGAACTTCTGGCCGGAGAAGGAGTTGACGGTGAAGACCAGGCCGGTGACCTCGGCGGGCAGCCGGCCGAGGTCCACGACGATCACCTCGTCGTCCCCGGCGCCCTCCCCCGTCAGGTTGTCGCCCGAATGCTTGACGGAGCCGCTCAGGATGGACAGCTTGCCGAAGTAGCAGGCGTCGACGAAGTTGCGCTGCGGTCCGTACGCGATGACGGACGCGTCGAGGTCGATGTCGCGGCCGCCGAAGGCGGGCTCCCAGCCGAGACCCATCTTGACCTGCGAGAGCAGCGGGCGGCCGCCCTTGACGAGGGAGACGGTCTGGTTCTTGCGGAGGCTGACCCGGCCCTTGTCGAGGTTGATCTTCCCGGAGGCCGGGGGAGCGGCCGGGGGCGCCGACGGCATCGGCGGGGCGGGCGGGGTGACGGCCGCCGGGGCCGGGGCCTGGGCCGGCGGGGCGGCCGCCGCGGGCTCCTCGTCGACGGAGACCCCGAAGTCCGTGGCGATGCCCGCGAGCCCGTTGGCGTACCCCTGGCCGACCGCGCGCACCTTCCACACCCCGCCGCGCCGGTAGACCTCGACGACGACGAGGGCGGTCTCCGTCCCCAGCTGCGGCGGGGTGAAGGTGGCGATCACCGCGCCGCCCGCGGCGTCCCGCACGGTGGCGGTGGGCTCGATGCCCTGGAAGGTCTGCCCCGCGGCGTCGGGGCTGGCCGTGACCACGATCCGCTCGATGCCGGGCGGCAGCGCGCCGGTGTCCACGGTGATCGAGTCCGGCGCCGCCCCGCCGCCGGACCGGTGGCTGACACCGGGCCCGGAGGGCTGGTTGTAGAAGATGAAGTCGGCGTCGGAGCGCACCTTGCCGTCGGCCGCGAGCAGCAGACCCGATACGTCGAGCCGTACCGGGGCGGCCACGTCCACCGTCACGCGGGTGGTGTCGAGCGGCAGGTTGGAACCAGGGGTCATAGCGGTCATGCCGGGAGAACGACCGGCGCCGCTTTGCCGTTCCCTTACCCTCGGGGGATTTCGGCGCCGGTCGCGGGGGCGGTCGCGGTCCGTGCGCTCCTTGCCGCACCCGTCCCGCCCCCGGGCGCCGCTCAGGCCCCGGTGACCCGGCGCGGGAGGCCCAGCGGATTGCCCTCGCGCAGCTCCGGCGGGAGCAGCGCGTCCGGCACCGACTGGTACGCCACCGGCCGCAGCCAGCGCTCGATCGCCGTGCCGCCGACGGAGGTGGAGTGCGAGGTGGCGGCCGGGTAGGGGCCGCCGTGGTGCTGGGCCGGGGCCACCGCGACCCCGGTGGGCCAGCCGTTCACCACGATCCGTCCCGCCAGCCCCGTGACCTGCCCGATCAGTGCGGCGGCCGGGCCCGGGGCGCCCTCGGTCTCGGCCCGCGACAGCTGGAGGGTGGCGGTCAGGTTGCCGTCGAGCCGGCCGAGCACCTCGGCGGCCTCGTCCGGGCCCTCGTAGCGGACGACGACGGTCACCGGGCCGAAGCACTCCTCCAGGAGCACCCCGTACGGGCCGCCCTCCAGCAGCCGCGCCGCGGGCACGCTCAGGTAGCCGGCCCCGACGGCGTGCTCCCCGCCCGGGCCCGGCGTCACCGGGGAGGTGACCCCGGGGAGGGCGGCCCGCTCGCGGACGCCGGCGAGGAAGGCGTCCCGCATCCGGTGGTCGAGCAGCACGCCCGGCCCGGTCTCCCCGAGCTGCTTGGCGAGCGCGGCGGTGAGCAGGTCGCCGTCCGCCCCCTCGGGCACCAGGACCAGGCCCGGCTTCACGCAGAACTGGCCGACGCCCAGGGTGACGGAGGCGGCGAGCCCGGAGCCGATCTCCTCGGCGCGCTCGGCGGCGGCCGCCGGGGTGACCACGACGGGGTTGAGGGAGCCGAGCTCGCCGTGGAAGGGGATGGGCACCGGCCGGGCGGCGGCCGCGTCGAACAGGGCCCGTCCGCCCCGGACGGAACCGGTGAACCCGGCGGCGGAGACCAGCGGGTGGCGGATCAGCTCCAGGCCGGCGTCGAACCCGTGGACCACGGCCACCACGTCCGCGGGCAGACCGCTTTCCACGGCCGCCCGGCGCAGCAGGGAGCCGCACAGCTCGGAGGTGGCCGGGTGGTCCGGGTGGGCCTTGACCACCACCGGGCAGCCGGCGGCGAGGGCGCTCGCGGTGTCCCCGCCGGGTACGGAGAAGGCCAGCGGGAAGTTGGAGGCGGCGTAGACGGCGACCACGCCCAGCGGCACCTTGTAGCGGCGCAGTTCGGGGCGCGGCGGGGTGAGGGAGGGGTCGGCCCGGTCGATCCGGACGTCGAGGTAGGAGCCCTCCTCCACCGCGTCGGCGAAGGCCCGCAGCTGGCCGGTGGTGCGGGCGAGCTCGCCGGTCAGGCGGGCCGTGCCCAGCGCCGTCTCGGCGTCGGCGGCCCCCACGACCTGCCCGGCGGCCCCGTCGAGCAGCTCGGCGGCGGCCCGCAGGAAGGCGGCGCGGACGGACGCGTCCGCCAGGGCGCCGCGCGCGGCGTGCGCCGCCCGTACGGCCCGGTCCACGTCCGGGGCTGTGGCTTCCACCGCAACCCGTTCGCGCTGCTTCCCGGTGCGGGGGTCCACACTCCAGACTGGATTCGCCGTCATGGCCTGCTCCTCCTCGGATCGTTCAGTATTCTGAACGCCGTTCCGGTGGATGAATGATCACTTCTGCTGCGGACTCTAGGTTCCGCGTCCACCGGGTGACAAGAGGCGATCCGAGCCGACCAGAGGGGAAGCAGGCGCATGACGACAGCCGAGACGACCGGGACGGACGGCCCTCCCGCACCGGCGGCCGAGCCGGGACTCCCCGCGACGGCACCGCCCGTGAAGTCGGCGGTGCGCACGGTCCTGCTGCTGGAGCACTTCGCGGCGCATCCGGGGCTGCACAGCCTCGCCGACATCCAGAGCGACCTCTCCCTGCCCAAGTCCAGCCTCTACATGCTGCTGCGCACCCTGGTGAACCTGGGCTGGGTGGAGACGGACGCCACCGGCACGCGCTACGGCATCGGCGTACGGGCCCTGCTCGTCGGCAGTTCGTACATCGACGGGGACGAGGTGGTCGCGGCGGCCCGGCCCAGCCTGGACCGGCTCTCCGACGACACCACCGAGACGATCCACCTGGCGCGGCTGGACGGGACGAGCGTCGTCTACCTGGCCACCCGGCCCTCCCGGCACTACCTGCGGCCCTTCACCCGGGTCGGGCGGCGGCTGCCCGTCCACTCGACCGCCCTGGGCAAGGCCCTGCTGGCCACGCACACCGACGAGGAGGTGCGCAGGATGCTGCCGCGGCGGCTGGAGGCCGTCACGGAACACACCATCACCGACCGGGAGCGGCTGGTCGAGGAGCTGGCGCTGGTGCGGGAGCAGGGCTACGCGGTGGACCGGGAGGAGAACACCCTCGGGCTGCGCTGCTTCGGGGTGGCCGTCCCGTACCGGACGCCGGCCCGCGACGCGGTGAGCTGCTCGGTGCCGGTGGCCCGGCTGACGGAGGACCACGAGCGGACGATCAAGGCCGCGCTGTTCGAGGCGCGGGACCGGCTGTCGGTGGTGACGCGCCGCATGTGAGGCGGTGGACGCGGGAGTTCCTCCCCCGCGCGGGGGAGGCGGTTCACCTTCGTGGGGGAGGTGGCGGGGCGCCGCGCACGCGACCGTTGAGGCATGAGCACACGAGCCGTCCGCATGACGAACGAGATGAGCACGACGCAGCCGTCGGCCGCCCGGTCCCTGGGGACCGGGCAGCGGATCCTGCGCACCACCGCCGTGGCCGCCACCCTGCCCTACCTGACCCTCAAGGCGGCCTGGCTGGCCGGGAGTCGGATCGGCATACCGGCGGACAGCATCCTGCTGAAGGCCGGGACGGCCCTGACCGTGGCCAACGCGATCACCGTCGCCATGGACGCCTGCGTGATCGTGCTCGTGCTGGTGCTCACCCGCCCCTGGGGCATGCGGGTGCCCGGCCGGCTGCTGGCGGTGCCGGTCTTCGTCGCCACCGGGCTGCTCACCCCGATCGTCCTCGGCTACCCGGCCCAGCTCCTGGTCAAGGCCCTGGGCATGGGCGCCGACGAGGCGGCCATGGCGGCCCGCGAACCTTTCCTCGACTCCTGGGTGTTCGCCGTCGTCTACACCGGCTTCATCATCCAGGCGATCGCCCTGGCCGGACTGTTCGTCCCCTACGCGCGGCAGCGCTGGGGCCGGCTCTGGCAGGGCGCGCTCGGGCAGCGGCTCCCGTCCCCCACGGGGGTGGTGGCGGGAGCCGCTGCGCTGGCGGGCCTCGCAGCGGGGGCGGTCCAGGTGTACTGGGCCTTCGGCGGGAGCGCCGGGCTGCCCGCCGAGCGGGCGGCGGCGTACTCGGCGGAGACCGGCGTGGTGTCCGCGGCGCACGCGATATGCGCCTTCGCCGCCGTGGCGGGGGCGCTGATGCTGGCCCGGGGCGGGTCGCGCCCGGCGCGCTGGCCGCTGGCCCTCGCCTGGATCGGCTCGGCGGCCGCGCTGACCTGGGGGGCGTGGACCCTGATAGCCGTCCTCGGCGTGAACCTCGGCGAGGGCGAACCCTCCACCACGGCCTTCTTCCTGGCCTACGCTGACCAGATGATCACCGGACTGCTGGCCGGAGCCGTCCTCGTCCGCTGCCTCTATTCCCGCAGGGAGGGCTGACCCGGCCGCCGGCAGGGGGCCGGCGGGGGACCGGCGGGGGGCCGGCGGGGGACCGGCGGGGGACCGGAGGAAACCGATGGGCCGGGGGAGCCGGCGGGGGAGAGACATGGACCAACGGGGGACGGCCGTGAGCGGCTTCGGCGAGGGACGGCCGGCCGGGGCGCTGCGCCGGGGGGCCGGGCTGCTGGTGGGGGCGCGGGCCCGGCTGCGGTGGGTGCACCTGGTGCTCGGCGGGGCGCTGCTGATGCCGTACCTCCTGCTCACCCAGGTCGTGGTGAGCGCGGCGGCCGGCGGGGCCAACGTGCTGGTCTCCCTCCCGCTGACCCTGCTCTCCTACGCGGCCTCCCTGCCCCTGATCGCCCTGACCGGGCTGTTCGGCCTGGTCCGGCCGCTGTCGGCGACCGTCGCCCGGACCATGACCGGGGTCCCGGGGGACCGGCTGGCGGACGGTCCGGCCCGGTCCTGGGGGGCCCGCTGGCGGGCCTCGGCCTGGTGGACCCTGCACCTGGGCATCGGGGCGGTGGTCAGCGGGATGAGCCTGGCGGTACCGCCCATGGGCGTGGTGCTGATCGTCATGCCGTTCTCCGGGGCGCTGCGGGCCTCGGTGTGGGGCGTGGGCTGGTTCAGCGCCGAGGCGGAGCCCTACGTCTCGCCCCTGGTCGGGGCCGGACTGCTGACCGCGCTCGCCGCGATCTGCGCCGGGGCGGGCGCGCTGCTGGCCCGGCTCGCGCCCGTACTCCTCGGGCCGACCGCGGCGGACCGGCTGGCCGCCGCCGAGGAAAGGGCCGCCGACCTCGCCGTGCGCAACCGGCTGGCCCGGGAACTGCACGACGCCGTGGGGCACGCGCTGAGCGCCGTCACCCTCCAGGCGGGCGCGGCCCGGCGGGTGCTGGACAGAGACCCGGAGTTCGTCCGCGAGGCGCTCGCCGCCATCGAGGACACCACCCGGCGCACCGTCGGCGAGCTCGACGCGGTCCTCGGCCTGCTGCGGGACGGGGACCCGGCCCGGGCCGACGCCATGCCCGCCCCCACCCTGGCCGTCGACCTCGACGGCCTCCTGGCCCGCACCCGGGCCGGCGGCACCACCCTCACCGCCGAGCAGGACCCCGGCCCGGCCGGGGACTGGACGCAGCTCCCGGCGATCGCCTCCCGCGAGGCGTACCGGATCGTCCAGGAGGGCCTGAGCAACGCCCTGCGCCACGGCGCCGGCCCCATCGCCCTGCTGATCCGCGTCCACACGTCCGACGGCCACCGCGAACTGGAGATCACCATGACCAACCCGCCCGCCCAGACCCCGCCGTCCCCCGACGGCGGTGCGGGGCGCACCACCGGGGGCCGCGGGCTGCGCGGCGCCGCCGAGCGGGCCGCCCTGCTCGGCGGCCGCGTCGAGGCCGGACCGCACGGGGACGGCTGGCGGCTGCGGGC
>NZ_JBEZWL010000045.1:0-53792 GCF_040648015.1 Streptomyces sp. NPDC029216
GGGGGGGCGTTTTGGGGTCCTCCTCCCCCCCCCCCGACCCCCCGCGGGTGGGGGGGGGGCCGCGGGCCCTAACCCCCCGCGCCCCCGCGGCGGGGCCCCGGGGGCCCGCGGCGGGGTGTGTGTACGGGGTGCGTACGGGGATCAGCGGGCGGCGGCGGTGTCCGCGGCCTTCTCCGGCGCGGCGTCCGTGGAGGTGGCCGGGGTGGCCGCCTGGACGACGCGCGGGCCGTGGCCGGTGCGCAGCCCCAGCCAGCTGATGACGGCGACCAGCGCGAACGCGGCGGCCCCGATCCCGAAGGTGAGGGTGAATCCGGACTCGGCCGGCAGGGGCGGGACGCCCTGGGGGAGGTGCTCGATGGTCTTCGACGCCAGGATCGTGGTGACGATGGCGCTGCCGATCGCGCTGCCGGTGGAGCGGGAGATGGAGTTGATGCCGTTGGCGATGCCGCTCTGGTGGTGCGGGACGCTCGACATGATCACGGCGGGCATGGCCGCGTAGCCGAAGCTGACGGCCGCGCCGACGACGACGCCCGCGCCGATGACCGAGGCGGTGTGGCCGTGGTCGACAGCCAGCCATGCGAAGCCGGCGGCGCCGAGCGCGGCGGCGACGGCGAGCGCCAGGCGCGGCCCGCGGTGGCGCACCAGCTGGCCGCCGACGGGGGAGGCGAGCAGGGAGACGATCGCGCCGGGCAGCAGGAACTGGACGGAGGCGCGCAGGATGGAGGCGTCGAAGCCGTAGCCGGTGAGCTTCTCCGGCATCTGGACGAGGTAGGAGACGCCGAGGAAGTTCGCGAACATGCCGAACCCGACGAGGATGCCGGCCAGGTTGGCCATCAGCACCGGGCGGTGCACGAACATCTTCATGTCGACGAGCGGCTCGGCGACCTTGCGCTCGACCAGCACCCACACGGCGGTCATGACGGCGGCGCCGGCGAAGCTGCCCAGGGTGCGGCCGGAGGTCCAGCCCCACTCGTGGCCCTGGGAGATGGGCAGCAGGAGCAGCAGCAGGGCGATGCCCAGGGTGAGCGCGCCGAGGAAGTCGGTGCGGCCGCCGGTCTTGTGACGGGTCGCCGGGACCAGGAAGGCGACGGCGAGCAGGGCCAGCGCGGCGAAGCCGGTCGCCATCCAGAAGGCGTTGCGGTAGTCGGCGTCCGCGCCGGAGGTCAGCAGGCCGGTGGCGACCAGCGCCAGGCCGCTGCCGAACGCGAGTGTGCCGCTGACCAGGGCCATCGCGCCGGGGAGCTTCTGCGGGCGGACCTCCTCGCGCAGCACCGACAGGGCCAGCGGGAAGATCGCGGTGGCGGCGCCCTGGAGCACCCGGCCCAGGATCAGCAGCGGCAGCGAGCTCGCGAGCGCGGCGACGACGGATCCCGCGACCATGACGCCGAGGACGGCCACCAGGGTGGGCTTCTTGCCGTGCTGGTCGCCGAAGCGGCCGAGCAGCGGGGTGAAGACGGCGGCGGACAGCAGGGTGGCGGTGGTCACCCAGCTGACGTTGGCGGTGGAGGTGCCGAGGTCGTTGCGGATCAGGCCCAGGATCGGGACGGGCAGGGTCTGCATCATCGACACGACCATGGCGGCGAGGCTCAGGGCGAAGACGATGACCGTCTCGTTCCTGTTCCTGCCTTCTGCGGGGGCGGATGCGGCGGAGCTCATGGCGGCGGGACCTTCTCAGTGCTTCGGAGTCGTGCGTCAGAGTGCTTAAGGACGCAGATGTTTTATGTCATCAAGTACTTCGAAGAAGGTAGCCAGAGATAGTTAAGGTGGTCAAGTAAAAGGTTGATAATGTCAACGATCCTCCAGTAGGGTTCGAGCCATGAGCGCCACCGCACCGCACCGCCCCACCAAGCTCCAGCTGCTGGAACTGCTCGCCGCCATCGGCACCGCCCAGTGGCGGGATTTCGCCTCCGCGGCCGCCCGCTACGGGCTGACCTCCACGCAGGCCAAGGTCCTGGCGCAGCTGGACGGCCCGGTGCCCATGCGCGGCCTGGCCTCGCTGCTGGCCTGTGACGCCTCGAACGTCACGGGCATCGTGGACCGGCTGGAGGCGCGCGGGCTGGTGCGGCGCGAGCCCGAGCCCAGGGACCGCCGGGTCAAGAACGTGGTGGCGACCGACGAGGGCCGCGAGACCATGCGCCGGGTGCGCGAGGAGATGCAGGCCACGCACGGCGCGCTGGACACGCTGGAGGAGGCGGAGGGGGCGACCCTCTACGCCCTGCTGGAACGCCTGCGCCCGGCCATGGAGCGCCGGCCGGAGCCTGAGGCCGCCGGCGCCGCGTGACCGGCCCCGCGCGGCGGAGCCCGTGATCAGGCCCGCGCGGCGGAGCCCGTGATCAGGCCCGCGCGGCGGAGCCTGTGATCAGTCCTGTGCGACGGAGTCCACGGCGGCGTCGAGGGCGGCCGTCAGCCGGCCCAGGCGCTCCTGGAGCTCGCGGATCTCGGCCAGCTCGAACCCGGTGGCCCGCGCGATCCGGCGCGGCACCTCCACCGCGCGCTCCCGCAGGGCCGCGCCCTGCTCCGTGAGCACCGCGTGCACGGACCGCTCGTCCTCGGTGCTGCGCTCGCGGCGGATCAGACCGGCCGCCTCCAGGCGCTTGAGCAGCGGGGAGAGGGTGCCGGAGTCGAGCCGCAGGTGTTGTCCCAGCTGCTTGACCGGCATGGTCCCGTGCTCCCAGAGCACCAGCATCACCAGGTACTGGGGGTAGGTCAGCTCCAGGTCCTTCAGGATGACCCGGTAGAGCCCGCCGAAGGCACGGTTCGCGGCGCCGAGCGCGAAGCAGATCTGCCCGTCGAGGCGGAGGAAGTCCTGGTCGCGGAGGGTGTCGCCGGGCTGCTCGGTCATGGGCGCCAGTCTACCCGAGCCCGACTTGCAAGCCATTGAGTTGTGCACAATTGAATTGTGTGCTCTAGTTGTGGTCGAGGGTCGGCCACCGGCCGCCCCGCCCCTCTGAAAGGACCTCCCGATGGACGCGCTGTACACCGCCGTCGCCACCGCCAACGGCCGCGAGGGCCGCGCCGTCAGCTCCGACGGACAGATCGACCTCGCGCTCGCCATGCCCCCGGCGCTCGGCGGCAACGGTCAGGGCACCAACCCCGAGCAGCTCTTCGCCGCGGGCTACGCCGCCTGCTTCGCCAGCGCGCTGGGCCTCGTCGGCCGCCAGGCCAAGGTGGACACCGGCGACATCTCCGTCACCGCGGAGACCTCGATCGGCCAGGACGCGAGCGGCTTCGGCCTCGCCGTGACCCTGCGCATCGAGCTGCCCGAGTCCCTGGAGGGGGAGACCGGCGCCCTGCTCGTCAAGCAGGCGCACGAGGTGTGCCCGTACTCCAAGGCCACCCGCGGCAACATCCCCGTCGAGCTCGTCATCGAGTAGTCGGGTCCCGCGGCGGCGGTCCCCGTCGCTCAGGCGGTGCGCCGCGCGGCCACCACCGCGCAGGCCACCGCCAGCGGCAGTTCCGCCCCGGCCGCCAGCAGCAGCGCCAGGCCCTGGCCGCCCGTGCCCGCCGAGGTCGTGACGTCGAACCAGGCGTCCATCGCCAGCAGCGCCGCCGTCGCCGCCGCCACCGGCGCCACCCGCGGATCCCCCTTGCGCAGCAGCAGGCCCGTCCCGGTCAGCCCGGCGGCCAGCATCGCGTCGAGGCCTATCCAGGCGGCGGACCAGTTCGACACCTCGGCCGTCTGCGGCACCGTCTTCGCCACCACCACCATCCACGGCAGCAGCGCCATCCCGCACCCGGTGAACACCGTCGAGAGCCGCGGGGGGCGCCGGCCCGTCCGCCCGGCCCGGATCCGGCCGGCCGGCGTACGCAGGGCGGCGGTGCGGCGGCGGGCCTGGAACTGCGGGGCGGCGATGGCCATGGCTGGGGTTCTCCTTCCGGGCCGGCGGTCCGTCCGCCGGGCACACCACCACTCTGTCCGCGCCCGCCGCCAAGATCAGTAGCTCCACCGTCCCAACCGGGGGTGGTGCCAGCTACACCCCCCACCGGGCACCAGGGTGGTGGCCTCCCCCCTGACCAGTGCGATTACCGTACGGGTATGGCAACTTGGGGCGCGCTGAAGCGTTCGTACACCTGGATCGCGGCGCACGCCCCGTGGTCGGCCTGGGCCTGGCGCCACACCGCCTTCAGCACCGCGGCGATCCCGCCCGCGCTGCCCCTGGCCACCGGCTTCCTCCTGCTGACCGCGGCCCCCGGGCGCAGCGGCCTGCCCCTGCTCCTCTCCGTACTGCTCTGCCCGCTGCTGACGGGACTTCAGCGCAGCCGCTTCCGGGCACTGCTCGACCTCGACGTGCCGCCCGTCGTCCGCGCCCGCCCCTGGTGGACCCCGCACGGGCTGGCCGAACGGCTGCGCTCCGAGGCGACCTGGCGCCAGTACGCCTACCACCTCGCCGTCAGCCCGCTCGCCGCCCTCGGCGCCGCCGCGCTGGTCCTCACCTGGGCCGGCGGCCTGGCCGGCGCCTCCGCCTACGCCTGGGTCTGGCTGATCCCCTCCGACGGCGAACTCCCCGCTCCCGGCTGGACCCGCGAGTACGACCTCCTCACCTCCGGCGGCGTCCTCATGCTGCTCGCCGCACCCTGGATGGCCGCGGCCCTGACCCGCCTCGACGCCTTCGCCGCCGCCTCCCTCCTCGGCCCCAACCGGGCCCGCGAACTCCAGCAGCGCGTCGAGGACCTCGCCGAGAGCCGGGCCGGGGTGCTGGACGCCGCCGACATCGAACGCCGCCGCATCGAACGCGACCTGCACGACGGCGCCCAGCAGCGCCTGGTCTCCCTCGCCATGAACCTCGGCATCGCCCGCGCCACCCTCACCGACCTCCCGCCCGAGGCCAAGGCGGTCATCGACGAGGCCCACCGCGAGGCCAAGGAGGCCATCGAGGAACTCAGCAACCTGGTACGGGGCCTGCACCCGGCCGTGCTGGAGGACCGGGGCCTCGACGCCGCGCTCTCCGGGATCGCCGCCCGCGCACCACTGCCCGTCGAACTCACCGTGGACCTCCCCGAACGGCCCGGCCCCACCATCGAGGCCGTCGCCTACTTCGTCGTCTCCGAGGCCCTCGCCAACGTCGCCAAGCACGCCCGCGCCCGCCGCTGTTCGGTCACCGTCGCCCGGGTCCCGGGCGGACGCCGCGGCGACCTGCTGCGCGTCGTCGTCACCGACGACGGGGTCGGCGGCGCCGACCCGGCGGGCGGCACCGGCCTGACCGGCCTGCGCAAACGCGTAGGGTCGGTCGACGGAACCATTCTGATCAACAGCCCCCTCGGGGGCCCGACCGTCGTCACCGTGGAGCTGCCGTGCGGGCTGTGATCGCCGAGGACTCCGTCCTCCTGCGCATAGGTCTTGTCAAAGTCCTGGAAATGGCCGGATTCGAGGTGGCCGCCGAGACCGGCGACGCCGAGGGGCTGCTCGCCGCCGTCGAGGAGCACCGGCCCGACCTCGCGCTCGTCGACGTCCGGATGCCGCCCGGCTTCACCGACGAGGGCGTCCGGGCCGCCCTGATGATCCGCAGTCAGAGCCCGGGCACCGCCGTGCTGCTGCTCTCCCAGTACGTCGAGGAGCGCTACGCGGCCGACCTGCTGTCCTCGCAGAACGGATCCGGCATCGGCTACCTGCTCAAGCAGCGCGTCGCCGACGTCGAGGAGTTCATCGACGCCCTGCGCCGCGTCGCGGCAGGCGGCACCGCCCTCGACCCGCAGGTGGTGTCCCAGCTGCTGCTGCGCCGCGGTGGCCCGGACCCCCTCGAACGCCTCACCCCGCGCGAGCGCGAGGTCCTCGCCCTCATGGCGGAGGGCCGTTCCAACGCGGGCATCGCGGAGGGACTCGTGGTCAGCGAGAGCGCGGTGGCCAAGCACATCAACAACATCTTCGCCAAGCTCGACCTGCCCCCGGCCGCCGAGGCCCACCGGCGCGTCCTCGCGGTCCTGCGGTTCCTGGACGGGGCCTCGTGAACCGCCCCGCCGCCCCGCAGGCCGGGCCCGCCCGGCGCCGCGCGCGCCTCGCCTGGTACACGGCCGCGGCGCTGAGCTCCGTCCTCGTCCTGGCGGCGGCGGGCTGGCAGGTGGGGACGGACGTCGGGGCACGGACCCGTACGGTGACCGGGACCAGCGCCGGGCGGACGGTCAACGCCCTGGAGGTCGACGGCGGCGGGGCGAACGTGACCGTCACCCCGCGCGGGGACCGGGAGGTCGGCTACCGGGCGGACCTGACCTGGTCCTTCCGGGAGCCGGAGATCGAGGAGAGCTGGCTCGGCGACACCCTGAGGCTGACCCCGCGCTGCCCCGGCGACGGCATCGGGGTCACCGGCGGCGCCGGCTGCTCGGTCCGGCTCGCGGTGACCGTCCCCACCGGGATCCCGGTGAAGGTCTCCGGCGGCTCCGGCCGGGTCACCGTCAGCGGCCTCGCCGGGACCGTCGACGCCGACGTGGGGTCGGGCACCCTGGTCCTGGCCGATCTGCGCGGCCCGGTCCGGGCGCGGATCGGCTCCGGCACCCTGCGCGCCACCGGACTCGCCGCCCCGCAGGCCGACGTCCGCGCGGACTCCGGCCACGCGCGAGTGGGCTTCGCGGCCCCGCCGGACCGGGTCACCGGCCGCGTCGGCGCCGGCCGCCTGGAGATCACCCTCCCCACGGCCACCCGCTACCGGGTCACCTGCCGGGCGGGCATGGGCCGTTGCGAGGCCGAGGACGCCCTGCGCGACCCCTCCGCCACCCGCACCCTGGACCTGGCGGCGGAGGCCGGCCACGCGAGCGCGGGCTACCGCACCTACGCCCCCTGACCCGGACGGGACTCAGACGATGTGCCGTCCGCCGTCGACCGTGAGCACGTCCCCCGTGGTGTAGGCGGCGTTCACCAGGTACAGCGTGGCCTCCGCGACGTCCTGCGGGGTGCCCACCCGGCGCAGCGGGGTGTTCTCGGTGATCCACTCGCGGGAGCTCTCCCAGACCTCCTCGGCCCCCTCGTACCAGGGCGTGTCGATCAGCCCGGGCGCCACCGCGTTGACGCGGACCGACGGGCCGAGCTGCGAGGCCAGCAGCCGGGTCATGTGGTTGACGGCGGCCTTGCTCACGGCGTAGGGGACCGAGCTCCCCAGGGCCCGGGTGGCGGACACCGAGGAGATGTTGACGACGGATCCCGCACCGGACTTCCGCAGGTGCGGGACGGCCGCGGTGATCATCTGCCAGGCCCCGACCACGTTCACGTCGAAGATCTCCCGCCACGCCCCCGCGTCCGCGGCCTCCAGGTCGTCGAGCGGGATGAAACGGGTGACGCCCGCGTTGTTGACCAGGACGTCCAGCCGCCCGAAGGTGTCGATCGCGGCCTGGACGATGCGCCGCGCGTCCCCGGCGTCGGCGACGTCCCCCTGGACGTACACCGCCTCCGGGAGCCGCGCCGCGAGGTCCTTGCCCGCCTCCGGGAGCCGCGCCGCGAGGTCCTTGCCCGCCTCCGCGCTGCGGGCGGAGTTGACGACCAGGCGGAACCCCTCGGCGGCCAGCCGCTCGGCGACGGCCGCGCCGATCCCCGACGAGGAACCGGTGACCAGGGCCACGCGACTCTCACTCATCTTCTTTCCTCCAGCTGTCGGTCTGCGGTGCCGGAGCGCACCGGCGCCAACCTATCGCATGGTGGAAATTGTTTTCCGAAATATGGATCGGATGGGAGGCGCCCCCCGATTCAGCGTCGCTCCAGCAGCCCCCGTACGTACGCCGCCTGGCCCGCGTGCTGGAGGTCGTCGGCCAGGACGCTGACGAGGCGTACCCCCAGGGTGACCGGCGGGTCCCAGCGCTCGTCGACGATCCGCTCCAGGTCGCCCGCGGCCAGGCCGCGGACGAAGCGCAGGGACTGCTCGTGCACGGCGTCGTAGTACCCCAGGAGCAGGTCCGCCGAGTCGACGCGGACCGTGCCGGCCTGCCGGGCGGTGTGACCGTAGCCGTGGTCCTCGACGGGCAGGGGCAGGGCGAAGCGGCCGGCCCAGCCGGCGGACTGCCAGACCTGCTCCTGCCCGGCGACGCCGGCCACGTGGTCGTCCTGGATGCGCGTCAGGTGCCACACCAGCCAGGCGATCGAGTTGGCCTCCGGGTCCGGCCGGGCGTTGAGCTCCTCGGCCCCGAGTCCGTCCAGGGCCTCGTGGACCGCCTCCCGGATCCTCCCGAAGCCGTCCGCGAGTACCTCCGTGGCCTTCATCCGCCGTCCGTCCCCGGCCGCAGCGCGCAGCCGTAGTCCCCAGCCGTGGTCCGCAGCGGCCCGCCGCCGCTGCCGGGAACCACCATGCAGGGCCCCGCCCGGCGGGGCGGGGCGACACTCCGTCAGCGGCGGCGGGCGCGGCGCAGGAGGATCCCGGCGGCCGCGCCCAGCTGGGCGATCCCGGCCACCCCGGCGGTGGTCCACCAGCCGGTGTTCGCGCCGCCCGGGGCCGGGTCGGCCGAGGCGGAGGAGGCGGGCGGGACGGAGGAGGCGGGCGGGGCCGCCGCGTCGACGGCCGGGGGCGTGGGCGAGGCCGGCGCGGGGGAGGCCGGTGCGGGCGAGGCCGGTCCCGGGGAGGCCGGTCCCGGGGAGGCGGCCGACACCGGCGGGTCCGACACCGGGACGCCGACCTCCTTGTGGGCGTGCCCGAGGGAGGGGAAGCCCGCCTCGATGGTCACCGTCCAGGTTCCGGGCGGAAGCGTCTCGGCCGTGGTCCAGCCCGCGGCGCGGCCGGGGTCGCGCACCAGCTTCCAGGGGCCCTGCGTACGGGTGCCGTCGGGGCTGACGGCGTTCACGGTGGCGGCCACGGCCTCCTCGACGGCGTCCCCGTCGTTCTCCCAGGTGACGTCTGCGGTGACGTGTCCGGCCCGCTGACCGGTGATCACCACGTTCAGGGTGTCGCCGTGGGCCTGGGCGGGCCCGGCCGTGACGACGACGGCGACGGCGGTCAGGGCCAGTGCGGTGAGGGCCGGCGCGGACAGGGGCGGCAGCCAGGCGCGTCGGATGCGGTCCGGCGCGGTGCTCGGAGTGCTCACGGTGCTCCAGATGAGGCGGAGTGCGGGAGGGGCGGACGAAGGCGGCGGGCGGCCCTAGGGGAGTAGGGCCGCCCGCCGGTCATCAGGGGTCAGGCGGCCTTGCGGGCCGTCCAGACCTGCGCCGGACGGCCGTCCGCGCGCTGGAGTTCGAGCAGCCAGTCCCCGTAGTAGGGCCGGTTGCTCACCGCGAGGGCGAAGCCGCCGCTCGGGTCGGAGACGGTCACCGCGCCGTCGCGCGAGGAGACCTTCCACTGCTGGGCGGCCGAGCCGCCGCAGGGCTGCTGGGCGATCCACATCCCCGCGGCCGGGGCGCCGCCGGGCTGGAGGCACTTGCCGGAGACCGCCGAGCGGATCCGCACGAGGCCGTTGCCGGCGTCGTCGAAGTACCACTGCTGCTGCGCGTAGCCGTTGGACCGGCCGGCGACGAGGACGGTCCCGTCGGCGGTGCGGCCGCCCCACAGCTCGGCGGCCATGCCGCTGCTGCCGTTGCCGAGCACGTAGCGGGTGCCCGGGGTGGTGGTGGTCCCGCCGCCGGAGTCGGCCGTGCGGAAGGAGGCGGCCTTGCCGGGACCGCTGTCACGGCCGGAGGCGTCGCGGACCGAGACGGCGGCCGTGTACGCGGTGCCGGGGCGGAGGTTGTAGACGCGCAGGGAGGTGGACTGGACCCAGGTCAGGTGCTTGTCGTTCAGCAGCACCTGGTACCAGGTGGCGCCCTCGGCCTTGGGCCAGCTCAGCACCACCGAGTCCGACTGGATCTGACCCGCCGTCACCGCCGGGGCCCCCGAGGGCTTCTTGGTGGGGGACGGGGTCGGCTTCGGGGAGGGGTTCGGGTTCGGGTCGGTGCCGTCCCCGCCCTCGGTGCGCATCAGGAACTGGTTGTCGGCGATGTTCCAGTGCGTGGAGAGGTAGCTGCCGGCCTGGGGGCTGGTGTGGAAGTAGTCGTCGTGGTTGCAGTCGAGGATGTTCTCCTTCGCCTGGTTGTTGCAGACGTAGCGCATCTGCGGGTAGTACGGCGTGTCCGAGTAGCACATGACGTCGTACTCGTCCGTACAGTGCGCGCCGCGGCTGGTGTTGGGCGCGCTGTTGTTGACCGCGCCCAGGTTGTGGCCGAGTTCGTGCGCGGCGGTGTGGCCGCCCCAGCAGCCGGAGTCGGTACGGCCGTAGGACGGGCCGAAGTTGCTCAGGTTGTCCTGGCTGTGGCGCTCGTCGCCGTTGAAGGTGCCGATGCCGCAGTAGACCTGGGTGTCCGAGAAGATCATGTACTTGCGGTCGCGGCGGTTCAGCCCCTTGCCGGCCAGCGCGTTGTTGGTGGCGCTGAACTCGGCGAGCGCGGAGTCCGGGAGCTCGATGTTGAGCACCGACGGGGTGCAGTCGGCGGCCGTCACGTAGCGGATGTGGCGGATGCCGCCGGTCTCCTTGGCGCTGGCCGCGTAGATCATGTCGGCGTCGACGGCCCACTTGCGGAACGAGGCCACGTACTCGGCGTACCGGTCGCGGCCGGGGCCGTGCGCGTACACGACCTGGACGCGGTTGCCGGTGCTGCCGTCGCCGTCGCACTGGACGGTCTGTCCGGCCGGGCCGGTGGCGACCGCCTGGCCGCCGGACGGCGGGGCGGGGGCCTTCGCGCTCGAGGCCGCGGTGCGGGCGTCGGCGGCGGGCGCGTCCTGAGGACGCCCGCCGCCTTCCGTGGCGGCCGGGTCGGCGGAGGCGGGGGCGGCGGGATCGGCCGCCGCGGCCTTGGCCTTGACGACGGGTTCGACGTCGGCCTTGATGTCGACGCCCTTCGGCGGGGCGTCGGGGCCGTGCGTGCAGAGGCCGCCCTGCGTGCGGTAGACGCCGGCGCATCGGTCGCCCTTGGGGGCGGTGTCGAGGCCGTCGTAGACCATGCCCTTGGCGTCCTCGTTCGCGGGCTTCTTCGCGAGCGGGGCCGGTTCCTCGTCCCGGGCCGGTGCGGCGGCCGGTTCGGCGGCGGCGGCCGGTGCTCCGGCCGCCGCGATCGTGGTCGCCTCGGCGTCGGGGCCGAGGCGGGAGTAGGCGAGACCGCCCGCGAGCAGCGCCGCCGACGCCGCTGCGGCGGTCAGGAGTATCAGTTTTCGCGGTGTGCGCCGCTGGTCGGTCCGGCGGCGCCGGCCAGAGGGTCGTGCTGTCATGCGCACCTCAAGTCCAGATCAGGTGAGTGGGTGCGCAGAAGCGTGCCAGACGAGCGCCGTGGAGAATTCGGACAAACGGGAGCCGGGCCCGAGAAATCTATCCGTTACCTTCCGGCCGGATTTGATGAACTGTCAATTTCCTTGAAAAAAAGGCCAGTTACGCGCGTCGCGCGCCAAAGGTCCAGGCCTTTGGCGCGCGGTCGTTATCAAATCGAGATAAGGGGTGAATCCTTGTTGACGGCAATTCAGTCAGGTATTCATTCAAAAACTACCTGCCGAATTCCCCCCGTTACTGGCCGTGGGTGCCCAGGCCGCCCGGCGGTGCGCCACCGGCTTGGGCACCCGTACGGACTACCGGGCGGCGTCCCGTTCCCAGAGGTAGAACCGCTGGGCCATCGCGTCCGCGGGGCTCCTCCAGGTCTTCGGGTCGTGCGGGCTGACGTACGCCTGGAGCCGGTCGCTCAGATCGCGGAACTCCGGGTGGCCGACGACCTTGGCGATGGCCGGCCCGGGGTCGGTGTCGCACTCGACCAGGTGCATGTACACCTCCCCGAACTGGAAGAGGCTGCGGCGCCGGACCCCGACCAGGTGCGGCAGCTCGCCCGCGTCAGAGGCGGCGAACAGACCGGCGATGTCGGGCGCGGAACCGGGTGCCATCCGGGCCACGATGAGGGCTTGGTGCATCGGGTCGCCTTTCAGATAGGGCGGGGAAGGAAGGCCGGGCGGTTCAGCGGCGGCCCGCCGGGGACTTGGCCTTCGCCCGGTGCGCGCGCTCGATCTTGTCCCGGATCAGCTCCATCTGGATCTTGGAGTTGTGGTTGATGCGGTCGGTCATCCCCGCGTCGTCGATCGGCGCGTCCGGCTTCATCGCGAAGTCCTGGACCCACCGCATCCGGGTGCCGCCCGGCACCTCGCCGTACTCCCAGTGGATGTTCATGTGCGCGAACGGGCCGGTCTCCACCCGGCGCGCCTTCACCGTGAGCCCCGCGCGGTCCATGGTCCGCTCCGAGACCCAGCTCCACACCACGCCGTTCTCGTCCGGATGCATGGCGAGGCGGAACCGCGTGGTGTTCCCGGCCTGCTCCAGGATCTCGATCGACGCGTACTCGCTGAACAGCTCGGGCCAGTTCGGCAGGTCGTTCGTGACGTCCCAGACGACGTCCACGGGCGCCTTGACGGTGATCTCGTTTTCGGTGTGGCCGGCCATCTCAGGCTCCTGTCATGAGGCTGTTGTTGACGAGGTCGACGAACTCGTGCGGGCTCTTGCAGCGGTCGGCGTCCGTGGGCAGCGGCCGGCCCCGCCGGTTCTCCAGCTCGCCCACGATGCCGAGCAGGCCCAGCGAGTCGAGGCCGTAGTCGTCGAACCGCGAGTCCGGACGGCTCGCCATCTCGGCGGGGTCGACGGTGATGCCGGCACCCTTCATGAGGGTCGCCAGCTCTTCCATGGTCAGTCGGTCGGACATCGTGCTCTCTCTTTCCTGCTTCCGGGGGCCGGCCGGTCGCCCGCGCGGCCCTGACGAACGGGATACGGATCCCTACGCGCCGGACTCGGGTCCCTTGCGCAGGACGAGTGCCGCGTTCGACCCCATCCGGCCGCGGCTCAGGACGAGCGCGGTCCGCAGGGGGGCGAAGCGGGCGCCGCCGGTGACCACGTCGAGGTCGTGGCAGACGTCGAAGACGTTCGGCGTGGGCGGTACGACGCCGTGCTCCAGCGCCAGGACGGCGGCCGCCGCGTCGAGGGTGCCGGCCGCGCAGTACGCCCGCCCCGTACCGGTCTTGGGCGCCGTCACCGGCACCTTCGCCCCGTACGCGCCGAGCGCCTCCCGCAGCGCCGCCGCCTCGGCCGCGTCCGCCTCGGGCGTGCCCAGGGCGTCCGCGAAGACCACGTCCACCTCCTCCGGCGCGCAGCCCGCCTCCCGCAGGGCGCCGCGGATCGCGTGCGCCAGCCCGTCGGAGTCCCGCGGCCGCCCCGGCGGGGTGAAGGTCGCGGCGTGCCCGGCCAGCAGGGCCCGTACGGGCGCGCCCCGCCGCACGGCCTGGGCCGTGTCCTCGACGGTGAACATCGCCCCGCCCTCGGCCGGGACGAACCCGCAGGCCTTCGCCGTGAAGGGCCGGTAGGCGCGCTCCGGGTCCTCCCCGGTGCTCAGCCCCTCGTACCCCACCTGGCAGACCACCGAGTAGGGCGCGAGCGGGGCCTCGGTCGCACCGACGAGCATCGCCAGGCTGCCCTGCCGGATCGCCCGGACGGCGTGCGCGAAGGCGTCCAGCCCACCCGCCTCGTCGCTCGCCACCACCCCGCACGGGCCCTTGAACCCGCGCCGGATCGAGATCTGGCCGGTGCTGGCCGCGTAGAACCAGGCGATCGACTGGTACGGGCCGACGAAGCGGGGGCCCTGCCCCCACAGCCGCTGCAGCTCCCGCTGCCCGAACTCGCCTCCGCCCGAGCCCGCAGCCGTCACCACGCCCACCGCGTACGGGTCGTCCTCGTAGTCGGCGCGGCCCAGCCGGGCGTGCTCCAGCGCGAGATCGGCCGCGGCCAGGGCGTAGTGGCTGAAGCGGTCCGTCTGGACGAGGAACTTCTCCTCCACCAGCGAGCCCGGGTCGAAGCCCCGTACCTCGCCCGCCACCCGCACCGGAAGGTGCTCGCACCCCTGCCGGGTCACCCGGTCCAGGACGCTGTCGCCGGCCTGGGTCGCCTTCCAGAAGGCGTCCGCGCCGATCCCGTTCGGCGCGACCACCCCGATACCGGTGATGGCCGCCACGGGGCCCGCAGTACCGCTTTTCACGCGCGTACCTCCTTGGGCTGGGTCAGGACCACGGCGGACTGGAAGCCGCCGAAGCCGCTCCCCACCGACAGCACGTTGCGCAGGGTGCGCCCGCGGGCGGTGCGCGGCACGTAGTCCAGGTCGCATTCCGGGTCGGGGGTCTCGTAGTTCGCCGTCGGCGGCACCACGTGATGGGTCATCGCCAGGACGCAGGCCGCGAGTTCGATCGCCCCGATGGCGCCGAGCGAGTGCCCCACCATGGATTTGATGGAGGTCATCGGCGTCCTGTACGCGTGCTCCCCGAGCACCCGCTTCACGGCCGCCGTTTCGTGGCGGTCGTTCTGCTTGGTGCCGGAGCCGTGCGCGTTGACGTAGTCGATCTCCCGGGCGTCGACCCGGGCCTGGGCCAGGGCCGTCTCGATCGCCCGGGCCATCTCCAGGCCCTCGGTGGTCAGCCCGGTCATGTGGTGGGCGTTGCCGAAGGTGGCGTAGCCGCCGATCTCGCAGTAGATCCGCGCGCCGCGGGCCCGCGCCCGCTCCAGCTCCTCCAGCACCAGGACCGCCCCGCCCTCGCCGAGGACGAAGCCGTCCCGGTCGGCGTCGAAGGGCCGGGAGGCGTGCGCCGGGTCCTCGTTGTTCGCCGAGGTCGCCTTGATGGCGTCGAAGCAGGCCACGGTGATCGGGGAGACGGGGGAGTCGGAGGCGCCCGCGATGCAGACGTCCATCCGGCCCTCCTGGATGGCGTGCACCGCGTACCCGACGGCGTCGAGCCCGGAGGTGCAGCCGGTGGACACGGTCTGGACGGGGCCGCGCGCACCGGTCTGCTCCGCCACCGCCGAGGCGAGGGTGGCCGGGGTGAAGGCCCGGTGCAGGAAGGGGGAGGAGAGGCGGTGGTCCACGTCCCACCACGCGCCCCGCTGGCTGACGTCCACGTAGTCGTGCTCCAGCCGGGTGGTGCCGCCGACCGCCGTGCCCAGCGAGACGCCGGTGCGCCAGACGCTCTCGCCGTCGAGGTCCAGGCCGGAGTCGGCCATCGCCTCGCGGGCGGCGACCAGGGCGAACTGGATGTACCGGTCCGACCGCGCCGCCTCGTCCTCGGTGAAGCCGTGCTCGGAGGGGTCGAAGTCGACCTCGGCGGCTATCCGGGAGCGGAACCCGTCCGGGTCGAAGAGGGTGATGCCCCTGGTCGCCGTACGGCCGTTGGACAGCAGGTCCCAGAAGGCGGGGGCGCCGATGCCGCCGGGGGCGACCACCCCCACCCCCGTGACGGCCACCCGCCGGCGGCTCACGAGACCGCTCCCGTGCGCTCCGGCGGACGCTCCGCCCAGGCGGTGGCGTCCGGGTTCGGGGCCTCCTCGGTGTCCACGTGCCCGAGCTCGGGGCGCGGGGCGAGCGGGCCGAGGTGGAAGACCATCCGGGCCTCGGTGTCGCCGACGTTGCGGAACCGGTGCCGCACGTTCAGCGGGACCAGCAGCCCCTGGTCGGTGCGCAGCGGGTGGGTGTCCCCGTCGAGGTCGACCTCCAGTGTGCCGGCGACCACGTACACGAACTCCTCGGAGTACGGGTGGTAGTGCTCGGCGATCGACTCGCCCGGGGCCATCACCGCCAGGCCCATGAAACCGCTGGTCGAGCCCACCGAGGTCGGGGTCAGGACGGCACGCAGGTCACCTCCGCGCCTGCGGTTGGGCTGGGTCTCGCTGAGGTCGACGATGCGCGGGTGATGTCTGGTCATGGCGGACTTCCTCCATGGGCTGCCGGTGGGGGTGGGGGTGGGGTGCTAGGGGGCGGGCGCCCGCGATGGGGCGCCGCCGCCCGTCCGGATCAGGACTGCGCCGGAGCCCGACGGTCGGTGATCAGGTCCATGGGGTGCGGGGCCTGCGGGGCCCCGGCCAGCAGCCGGTCCAGCACGGCCGCCTTGCGCGGGCCCCCCATCCCGAAGCCGCCCGCGAAGCGGCCGTCGGCCGGCCCGGTGACGTCGAGCAGGCGGACCACGACGTCGTCCCGCTGGAAGATGCTGCTGCTCAGCACGGGGCTGGTCGGGATCTTCGCGGCCGCCTCGTCCTGGCGGGCCAGGAAGCGGGCGACGAGCGGACCGCAGCCGGGCTTGGCCGGGTAGAACAGCGCGTGCCGGGTCACCCGGTCCGGCTGCGGGCCCTGCGCCTCCACGTGGTGGACGGCCGGGAGGCCCGCGCGCATGAAGAACATCCGGGCGGACTCCGGGTCGGACAGGTCCCGGTCCTGCTCCAGGTACGGGTTGATGGCGTGCTCCACCGCCCGCACCTCGGGCTGCTCCGACACGTGCCGCAGCGCGGCCGTCAGGTCGCCCTGCACCTCCACGGCCCGCACCACCCGGTTGCCGTGCATGAACAGGGAGGTCCGCAGCAGCCGGGTGTGGTCGTCGACGCGGGCGGCCGGGGAGGAGTACGAGGACAGGATCTCGGCGACCTTCCCCTCGCTGCCCGGCTTGACCGTGAAGGTCAGCGCGTGCCGGACGACGCCCTCGCCGAGCCGGGGCGCGTCCTGCAGCCGTGCGCCGAACCGCACGTGCGGGGCGTCGTAGCGCCGGCCGGTCTCGCGCAGCACCGTGAACTTCAGCGGGCGCATCGAGCGGGCACAGGCGCCCAGCGGCTTGACCTGTTCGGCGTGCTCCTCGCTGTTGACCCAGGCGAGGTACTGCGGCGCGCTCTCCCACTCGCTGGTGATCAGCCACTGCGAGGGGTTCTCGAAGGACTGGCAGAGCTGGTCGCCCAGGTGGCCGGGCACCGAGGCGATGTCGTGCCGCAGCCGCTCGTAGGCCTCGAAGAACCGCTGCTGGGCGCCCTCGTGGAGATCCATCAGCAGGACGACCCGGAGCATGGAGCCGTCGAACGCGGACTGCGACACCCGTTCGGACAGGGTGGTTGTCATCTGCTCACTCCTTCGTGAGGGCACGGACGCCGGCGCGTACGCGCTCCTCCGCGTCATCCGGCGGCAACTTCCCGGGAACGCGGGGCCCCGTGGCCCCCGGTCACCGGACGCGGGCGGTCCGGCCGAGAGGGGCCGCCGCTGTCGCTCATCGTCATCCGCCCGGGTACGGATCGCGACATCTCCGGATCAAGCGGGTGACAAGACGCGACTCGCCCGGGCAAGAAGGCTGATCGGGGGCATAAGCCGTCCACTGCCCCTCCACTGCCCCCACACGAAACAGGAGCCCGCATCCGATGGAAGAGCATGCCGATGTCCGCGTACCGGTCCTCGTCGTGGGCGGTTCCCTCGTGGGCCTCTCCACCTCGCTGTTCCTGAGCCGCCACGGCATCAGGCACATGGTGGTCGAGAAGCACGCCGGGACCTCCGTCCACCCGCGCGGACGGGGGATCAACGCCCGCACGATGGAACTGTTCCGGACGGCGCAGGTCGAACCCGCCATCCGCAAGGAGGCCTCCGCCCTGGAAGCCAACCAGGGCATCCTGCAGACGCAGGCGCTCATCGGCGGCGAGCACAAGTGGCTCATCAAGGCCGTCGACCCCTCCGGGGCGCTCGCCCGCTTCAGCCCCACCGGCTGGTGCCTGTGCAGCCAGAACAACATCGAGCCGGTACTGGCCGCGCAGAGCCGCGCCCAGGGCGCCGACGTGCGCTTCTCCACCGAGCTGATGAGCTTCGACCAGGACGCCGACGGGGTCAGCGCCCTGGTGAAGAACCGGGAGACCGGCGAGCACCTCACCGTCCGCGCCGACTACCTGATCGCCGCCGACGGCCCGCGCAGCCCCGTCCGCGAGTCCCTGGGCATCCGTCAGGCAGGCAGCGGCGAGCTGTTCCACAACGTCAGCATCGTCTTCCGCTCCGAGCGCCTCGCCGGGCTGCTGGGCGACATCCGCTTCATCGTCTGCTACCTGATGCGCCCGGGCGCCGACGGGGCCCTGCTGCCGGTGGACAACGAGACCCAGTGGGTCTTCCACGCCCCCTGGCACCCGGAGACCGGCGAGACGCTGGAGGACTTCACCGAGGAGCGCTGCATCGCCCAGATCCGCAACGCCATCGGGGTGCCCGACCTGGACGTGGAGATCGGCGGCAAGGCCCCCTGGCACGCCGCCGAGCGCGTCGCCCAGCAGTACCAGGTCGGCCGGGTGTTCGTCGTCGGCGACGCGGCGCACGAGATGTCCCCGACCGGCGCCTTCGGCTCCAACACCGGCATCCAGGACGCGCACAACCTGGCCTGGAAGATCGCCGCCGTGCTGAACGGCTCCGCCGGCCCCGCCCTGCTGCACACCTACGAGGACGAGCGGCTCCCCGTCGCCCGCGCCACCAGCGAGCGCGCCTCCGCCCGTTCGGCCGAGCACAGCCACCCCGGATACGTACCGCCCCCCACCATGGGCGGCGGCCCGGGCAGCGGGGTCCTCACCACGGCCATGGGCTACTGCTACCCGAAGGGCGCCGTCCTCGGCGGCGACCCCGGCCGGCCGATCATCCCCGAGACCATGCGCCTCAAGGGCGACGTCGGCACCCGCGCCCCGCACATGTGGCTGATGCGGGCGGGGCAGCGGATCTCCCTGCTCGACCTGTACGAGACCTCCTTCGTGCTGCTCAGCGCCCCGGGCACGCCCTGGAAGGAAGCGGCCGGGCACGTCGCGCGGGAGCTGGGCGCACAACTGGACGCCTACACCGTCGGCTCCGCCCCGGACGCCGACCTGGTCCAGCCGGACGGCGCCGACTGGGCGGAGCTCCACGAACTGCCGGCCGACGGCGCGGTCCTCGTCCGCCCGGACGGATTCGTCGCCTGGCGGGCGGAGGGCGCCGCGGCCGATCCGCGCGGATCCCTCATGGACGCGATGACACGGCTGCTGCGGCGCGCCTGACCGGCGTCCGGCTCAACGGCAGGCCCAGCACCCCGCCCAGCATCCGTGGCCACCGGGCCTCGGATGCTGGCGCCGGTGCGCCGCGGTGCGTCCCGGGGAGGCCGGGGGCCGGCCGGTCCGGCCCGCGAGGCAGGCGACCACCACGGCGACCGCGGCCAGCTCCTCGGGGCAGGCGGTGCCCCGGTGGACCCGGAGCAGGCTGGATATCGCGTCTTGGCTTTCCATCGTCACGGCCTCTCAGCAGGAGGTCTCCCCCTCGCCCGACCGGGCCGCCGGGCCGTCGGGCCCGGTGCTGACGACGCTACGGGGCCGTCCGTGGGCGTGTCGCGCCGGAAGGCGGTTGTCCACAGCCGTCCGGGCGACACGTCCGGCAAACCGCCCGGCACGCTAACGGTGGCCGAGCTTCACCCATTCGGCGGTGCTGGGCACCCCGCGCCCGTCCAGCAGGAAGAGCATGTAGTACCCGGGCGGGGCGTCCGCCGCGCTCGGCGGGGTGCGCAGGGTGAGCACGTCGCCCCGTACCGCGGTGACGGCGAGCTCCAGGTGCCGCTGGCTGGTGTTCACCGCGTGGGTGACCGTCGTCGGCGCCAGCAACACGGCCCGCCGGACGGCGGCTGCGGTCCGGCTGCGGACCTCGAAGACCGCGTCGTGGGCGAGTTCGCCCCCGGGCACCCGGTCCAGGGCGGGACGGGTACCGCCCTGGTGCAGGTATGCGGGTTCGTAGACCTCGATGCTGCCGTCCATCGCGTCCCGGATGTCTGGGTCGTTGGCGATCTGCTGGAGTTCGTCGCCGGTCACCATCACCCGGCCGTCCGGCATCACCAGGGCGTTGGAGTGGTAGCCGCGCGGCAGCCGCTGGGCCGGGCCGAGCCGCCAGTGGCCGCGGGCGTCGCGCAGCTCCGTGCGGCGGTACTTGAGGTCGGCCTGCGGGTTGAAGGGGCCGTGGCCGTAGTCGCGGGTGCTCAGGGCGCCGTTGACGGTGAGCAGGGTGGCGTCCGGCAGGATCAGGGTGTCGTCCTGGGTACGGCCGAAGGCCCGGGGTTCCTCGGTGGTCCACCGCCCGCCGGCCAGCCGGTAGGTGTTCGGGTCGTGCGGGTCGCCGCCCAGGACCAGGACCGAGTCCGGGCCGCGCAGGCCCGCCGGGAGCGGTACGGCCGACCCGTAGCCGCGGAAGTCCGCCGGGCGCCGGGGCAGATCGGTCCGGGTCTCCTTGACGGGGTCGAACCGCCACTGCTGGTCGGCGTCACGGCCCAGCCCGTAGACCATGCCGTCGCGCAGCGAGAACAGGTGCGGGTAGTCGTTGCGGAAGGGCGCGTCCGCCCGGAACCGCTCCACGGCCATGCCCGCCGGGATGTCGTACGTCCGCCAGGGCACCGGCAGGCCCTTCGCCGGGAAGCGCTCCACCACGGGCGTGGGGGTGCCCGTACCGTGCTCGGACTGGCCGGACACGATGATCTGGCGGCCGTCGGCCCCGGTGACCGCCGAGGGGTACCAGCGGCCCACGGACATGTCCCGGTTGCGGAACCAGGTCTCGGTCCACGGGTCGAACACGAAGGAGAGCTTCGCCCCGCTGCCGCCCTTGCCGCCGGCGTTGCCGCCGAACACCGCCAGCATCCCGTTGGGCAGGAAGGCGTGCCCGGCGCAGAAGAACGGGGCGGGGCGCGGGACGTACGTCCCGTCCGGCATCAGCACGGTCGGCGGCCGGACCTCCTTGAAGGCCCGCGCCCCGGTGCCCTTGGCCGGGTCCCACAGGAAGGCACGGCCCGCGTTGGCCCGGCCGATGCGGTCGGTGGGGCCGGTCTCCTTGGTGGGGTCGGTCTCGACCCGTTCGAAGGAGAAGAGCAGCACCTTGCCGGTGGGGAGCTGGGCGAGGTGGACGCCGAAGTCGGGGGAGGGGAAGAACTCCGCGAACCGTCCGTCCCGGGCGGGGACGGAGCCCTTGTTGGCCGCCGCCTGGGACTTCGTCAGCGCGGCCAGGCTCGCGGTGCGGGTCGCCTGCGGGTATTCGGCGGCGCTCGCGGCGGCGCCGCGCCGCTCGGCGTGGGCCCGGGCGTGGTCGGCGCCGATGAAGGCCGCCTCGCTGTCGGCGGCCTCGTGTCCCTGGTCGGGGTCGTGTGCGTGGGCCCGGGCCGCGGGTGCGCAGAGGAAGGCGTTCGCGGCCAGGGCCGCCGCCAGCGCGGCCGACAGGACGGCGGACGTGACGGCGGACCGGTGTGCTCTTCGGGACATGTGCGCCATGCTAAAAGATCAGGTGCATATCACCCCATATGACGCGTACCCCCTGACGCGTACGGGTGCCGGCGGCGGTACGAGAGGGTGACGGCCCCCAGCAGCGGACCCCAGGCGGCCAGCGGAAGGTAGACGAAGCCGACGAGGACGGCGCCCCGGGCCGTCATGTCCCCGTGGGGCAGCAGCCACCACAGGGTGAACGGCGTCCAGATCAGCGTCAGGGCCACGGCGCAGGCCCCGGCGGCGGCCACCACCCGGCGCGGCGCCGGCCGCCGCCCGCCCACCAGCGGCACCCACCGCGGGAGCACCTCTCCCCAGGGCCGGACCAGCCCCAGGGTCAGCAGCGCCAGCAGCTCGCTCGCCGCACTCAGCAGCACCACGTACACCCGGCCCCAGCCGGGTATCCCGGCCGCCGCGTACCCGGCCTCGGTGTAGCCGGCCAGGAACCCGGCGGCGAGGAACAGCCGCCAGATCCCGGAGGGCAGGGTCAGCAGGGCGGTGACGTGAGCGGCGCGTACGGCCCAGCGCGGTGCGGCCGGAACGCCCCGGCCGGAGTCGGGTGTGGTCATGCCCACCAGCCTGCCGGGCGGCCCCCGCCCCGGCGTCGCCCTGCGGAACGGCCCGCCGGACCGCCCCCGGCAGGAGCCCGGGCGCGCCGCCTCCCCCGTACGGGGGAGGGTCGGGTGAATACGAAAAAGCCCCGGACGAATTGACGTCCGAGGCCTGCGTCTGCGTATATTCGGTGATTCACGCCCAGACTCGAAAGAGGGCGTGACGAAGCGTTGCAGGGACATCGTATCGCGCAGGGAGCGAAATTGTCAAACAAGGAATTCCAGAGCGAGCAGCAATTCATCGACATGCTCTACGCGCGCCTCGAAGCCCTGCGGGACAAGGCCGAACGCGCCGTCAAGGGCGCCCTGGCCGAGAACGGCAACGGATTCCAAGCGCGGCTGGAACGCGATGTGATGGTCGCCGAGCAGTCCGGTCTGCTTTCCGCTCTGAACGCCGCCGAACACGGGCTGTGTTTCGGCCGCCTGGAGTTCTCCGACGGCCGTGACCACCACATCGGCCGCATCGGAATCAGACAGGACGACGCGGAACGCACCCCGCTCGTCCTCGACTGGCGCGCCGACGTCGCCCGCCCCTTCTACCTCGCCACCGGGCACGTCCCCATGGGCCTGCGCCGCCGGCGCCACATCACCACCCGGGGCCGCGAGGTCACCGCCCTGCACGACGAGATCCTCGACCTCGCCGACACCGAACGCACCGGCTACGAGGGCGCCGACGCGGACGCCGTGCTGCTCGCCGCCCTCGACGCCGCCCGCACCGGCCGCATGCACGACATCGTCCAGACCATCCAGGCCGAGCAGGACCGCGTCATCCGCTCGCCCCACCAGGGCGTCCTGGTCGTCGAGGGCGGCCCCGGCACCGGCAAGACCGCCGTCGCCCTGCACCGCGCCGCCTACCTCCTCTACGCCCAGCGCGAGCTGCTCGGCAAGCGCGGCGTGCTGATCGTCGGCCCCAACCCCGCGTTCCTCGGCTACATCGGCGAGGTCCTGCCCTCCCTCGGCGAGACCGGGGTGCTCCTGGCCGCGCCCGGCGACCTGTTCCCGGGCCTGCGCGCCACCGGGACCGACCGCCCCGGCGCCGCCGAGGTCAAGGGCCGTGCCGCCATGGCCGAGGTGCTGGCCAAGGCCGTGGCCGACCGGCAGACCCTGCCCGAGGGGGTGCCCGCCGACAGCGGCGAGGACAACGACGTCGTCCCCGAGCCCGCCCTGGACATCGACCACGACGACTACGGCACCCTCCTGCTGGACCGGACCATGGCCCACGCCGCCCGCGACCGGGCCCGCAGCACCGGTCTGCCCCACAACCTGGCCCGCCCCTACTTCGCGTTCTCCGTCATCGACGCCCTCACCGAGCAGCTCGCCGACCGGCTCGGCGCCGACCCCTACGGCGGCCCCAACCTGCTCGGCCCCGACGACGTCGCCCAGCTCGGCAAGGAGATCGCCACCAGCCCCGCCGTGCACGCCGCCATCGACGTCCTCTGGCCGCACCTGACCCCCCGGCAGCTGGTCTCCGAGTTCCTCGCCGACCCCACCCACCTCTCCGAGCAGGACGCGGAGCTGATCCGGCGACCAGCCGGCGACACGGACGCCTGGACGCCCGCCGACGTCCCGCTGCTCGACGAGGCCGCCGAACTCCTCGGCGTGGACGACAGCGCCGAGCGGGCCGCCGCCGAACGCGACCGGCTGGAGCGCGTCGCCTACGCCCAGGGCGTCCTCGACCTCTCCCTGGGCTCGGAGTCCTACGAGTTCGAGGACATGGACAAGGAGTACCTCGCCGCCCACGACGTCATCGACGCCGAGCGGATGGCCGAGCGGCACGAGGAGGCCGACCACCGCACCACCGCCGAACGCGCCGCCGCCGACCGGACCTGGGCCTTCGGGCACGTCATCGTCGACGAGGCGCAGGAACTGTCCGAGATGGCCTGGCGGCTGCTGATGCGCCGCTGCCCCACCCGCTCCATGACCCTCGTCGGCGACCCCGCGCAGACCGGCGACGAGGCGGGCTGCGGCTCCTGGAAGCGGATCCTCGACCCCTACGTGGGCGACCGCTGGGAACGGGTCCGGCTCGGCGTCAACTACCGTACTCCCGCCGAGATCATGGAGGTCGCCGCCGCCGTGCTGCGCTCCCACCGCCCCGGCTTCGAGCCGCCCCGCTCGGTGCGCTCCACCGGTGCGCGCCCCTGGGTGCGGGAGACCGCCGGCCTCGCGGAGGCCGTCGCGGAGGCCGTCCGCGACACCGCCCCCGCCGAAGGACGGCTCGCGGTGATCGCCCCGCGCCCCCTGCACCCCGAGCTGGCCGCCGCCCTGCCCGGCGTACGGGCGGGGGAGGAGCCCGACCTCACCCGCCCCGTCGTCCTCCTGGACCCGCGCCAGGCCAAGGGGCTGGAATTCGACACGGTGATCGTGGCCGAGCCGGCCGCTTTCCCGCCGAGCGACCTCTACGTCGCCCTCACCCGTGCCACCCAGCACCTGGGCGTCCTCCACACCGGCCGCCTCCCGGCCGGCCTCACGGGCCTCGCGGGCTGACCGTCGCGGACCGGCCACTCCCGGCGGGTGAGTGGCCGGATTCGCCTGGGCCCCGCGGGAGTTCGCCGTCGTACTGTGGCGAGATGCCTGTATCCGACATCGTCCACCTCAGCCCGGACTTCGACGCCGACCCCCACTCCTTCTTCGCGGAGCTGCGCGCGGCGGGGCCGGTGCACCGGATCATCGACCCGAACACCCGCCTGTCCGAGCCGTACTGGCTCGTCGTCGGCTACGACGAGGCCCGCGCGGCCCTGACCCACCCGGGGCTGCGGAAGGACTGGCGCGCCACCGACCTGTTCCCGGAGATCGAGCCCACCGCCGCCAACGCGAACATGCTCGAATCCGACCCGCCCCACCACACCCGGCTGCGCCGCCTGGTCGCCCGGGAGTTCACCGCCCGCCGGGTGGAGGCGATGCGGCCGCGCGTCCAGCAGATCACCGACGAACTGCTGGACGCGATGGCCGCCCGCCCCGAGCGGACGGCCGACCTCATCCGGGACCTGGCCTTCCCGCTGCCGATGACGGTCATCTGCGAACTCCTCGGCGTCCCCGACCTCGACCGCGAGCGCTTCCGGCAGTGGTCCAACGACGTCGTCGCCCCCAAGCCGGGCGCCCTGGACAACACCGCCCAGCAGCAGCTCAGCACCTACCTCGCGGAACTCGTCGCGGCCAAGGCCGAGACCCCGGGCGAGGACCTGCTCAGCGCCCTCATCCGCACCCGCGACGAGGACGGCGACTCGCTCTCCCCCGACGAGCTGATCGGCATGGCCTTCCTGCTGCTGGTCGCCGGGCACGAGACCACCGTCAACCTCATCTCCAACGGCGTACGGGCCCTGCTCGCGCACCCGGCCCAACTCGCCGACCTGCGCGCCGACTACGACGGCCTGCTGGGCGGGGCCGTGGAGGAGATGCTCCGCTACGACGGCCCCGTGCAGAACTCCACCTACCGCTACACCGCCGAGGACGTGGAGTTCGGCGGGGTGGTCATTCCGGCGGGCCAGGCCGTACTGGTCTCGCTGGCCGGCGCCGACCGCGACCCCGGACGCTTCCCCGAGCCCGACGTGTTCGACATCCGCCGCCCGTCGGGCGGCCACCTCGCCTTCGGGCACGGCCTGCACTTCTGCATCGGCGCCCCGCTCGCCCGGATGGAAGGCCGCATCGCCGTCCGCGGCCTGCTGGAACGCTTCCCGGAGCTGGAAGAGGACCCGGCCGGCGGCCCGCTGGAGTGGCTCCCGGGAGCCCTGATGCACGGGGTGAGCCGCCTGCCGGTGCGCTGGTAGCCCCTCCGTCCGCAACCCGCCCCGCCCCGGCCGCACCGGTCACCGGCGGGGCGGTCACCGGTCACCGAACACGGTTTGGACTGCCCGCCGGATCCTCAATACGATCCGGCGATGATCACAAGAAAACGGCTGGCGGCCGGGGCCTTCGGCCTGTTCGTCGCCTTGACCGCGGGGCTCTTCCCGCAGACCGCCGCCGCTGCCGACGGGCCGGCGAAGGAGCCGCCCAAGGTCGAGCTCGTGCTCGACGTCAGCGGCTCCATGCGCGCCAACGACATCGACGGACAGTCCCGCATGGCCGCGGCCAAGCAGGCCTTCAACGAGGTCCTGGACGCGGTACCCGACGAAGTCCGCCTGGGCATACGGACCCTGGGCGCCACCTATCCCGGCGAGGACAGGGCGCTCGGCTGCAAGGACACCAAGCAGCTCTACCCCGTCGGCACGGTCAACCGCACCGAGGCCAAGACCGCCGTCGCCACCCTCGCCCCCACCGGCTGGACCCCCATCGGCCCGGCCCTCCAGGCCGCCGCCCAGGACCTGGACGGGGGCAACGCCACCCGCAGGATCGTGCTCATCACCGACGGCGAGGACACCTGCGCCCCGCTCGACCCCTGCGAAGTGGCCCGCGACATCGCCGCCAAGGGCATCCACCTCGTCGTGGACACCCTCGGACTCGTCCCCGACGCCAAGACCCGCGCCCAGCTGACCTGCATCGCCGAGGCCACCGGAGGCACCTACACCTCCGTGGCCCACACCGCCGAACTCTCCGGCAGGGTCAGACAGCTCGTCGACCGGGCCGCCGACCCCGTCGCCACCCCGGTGGCCACCGAGGGCGCCAAGAGCTGCGAGGCCGCCCCGGCACTCAAGGCCGGCCTCTACAGCGACCGCGAGACCTTCGGCGAGCACCGCTGGTACAAGGTCGACGTCCGCCCCGGCCAGGAGCTGCGCGCCTCGGTGAGCATCGGCGCCGACCGGGCCGTCAACAACGACTACGGGATCCTGATGCGCGCGACCACCGCCCACGGGCGGGAGATCGTCCGCGGCGCGGAGGCGGGCGACGGCCGCACCGACGTGATCTCCACCGGCCTGCGCTACCCGAAGGCCGAAGCGGACGGCGACGAGGCCGACAAGCCCGAGACCATCTGCCTCCAGGTCAGCAACTCCTTCTCCGCCGGACCGGCCGTCAAGACCGCACCCGGTATGCCCGTCGAGCTGACCATCGACCTCGTCGACGGCCCCGACGACGGCTCCGACGTGGCCTCCTTCGGCCTCGGCCGCGGCTGGTGGCTGATCGGCCTGCTGGTGCTGACCGGCCTGCTGGCGGGTCTGGTCTGGGGCTGGATCTCGCGCTGGCGCATCTCCGTCTGGAGGACCAACTGATGCGTACCGTACGCACCCTGACCGCCGCCCTGCTCGCCGGTACCGCCCTGCTCGCCCCGGCGGCCGCCGCCGTCGCGGCCCCGAGCCCGGTCCCCAGCGCGGGCAAGGGCACCGGCAAGGACGGCGCCGCGCCCACCGAGGCCGGCACGGGCTTCCGTACCGCGGCCCTCTTCCGGCCCGGCCAGAAGGCCACCGCCTCGGCGTCCACCGGCGACTACCTCTACTGGGCGGTGCCCGCCGACACCGGCCAGCGGCTCACCGTACGGGCGACGGTGACCCTCCCGGAGTCCGCCGCCCGGCACGGCGCGCAGACCTGGCAGCTCGACGTGTACGACGGCCTGCGCCGCAGGCAGCCCTGCACGTACGGCAACCAGCACGTGGCGGCGGCCAAGGAGACCGCCGGCGTGGAGCTCTCCTGCACCCTGCGCACGGTCCGCTCCGGGGCGGAGACCTGGTCGAACGACCCGCTGCCGGGCAGCTACTACGTCCGCCTGACGGTCGTCGGCGTGCCCGAGGACGACCACGGCCTGCCCGTGAAGGCGCAGGTCGAGGCCGACGTGAAGGAGACGGGCGGGGCCGGGGCCGTGGACGCGGTCCTGGGGCAGCCGCTGGTGCCCGGCATCGAGGGCGCCTCGGAGCAGCAGCGCGAGGCGCGCGCACCGGAGGGCGGCTGGTCGGGCGGCTGGTGGTCCGACCGCTGGCTGTGGACCGCCGCGGGCGGGGTGCTCGGGGCCCTCGCCGGCCTCTACGGGTACTCCCTGACCAGGGGTTCGGGCCGCCCGCCCCGGCCGCAGGGCTGAACCGGCGCCGCACCGGTACCGGGTACCGGTGCGGCGCACCCGGGCGGTGCCGCGTACCGTGCCGGACGATCATCCGGCCACGGAGCGTGGGCTATGTTGGAGGGAGAGTGACGTGAGAAGGAGGCCGCCGGTGTCATCCGGGCAGCAGGCACGCGCGCAGGCGGCCGCGATCACGCCCAGCCAGAGCCCGCCGCAGGAGCAGGAGAAACCGCCGGCGGACCGGCTCCTCGCGCTCTTCGACGGCCACCGGCTCTCCCCGGGCCAGCGGCGGATCGCCCAGTACCTGATCGACCACCTCACCGAGGCCGCGTTCCTGTCCATCACCGAACTCGCGGAGCGGGTCGGGGTGAGCCAGCCCTCCGTGACCCGGTTCGCCGCCTCCCTCGGGTTCAGCGGCTATCCGGCCCTGCGCGAGATGCTCCAGCCGATAGCGCTGAGCGCGGTCGCCGGCGGAACCCCCGACACCCGGGAGCAGATCCGCCACAACGAGCTCCAGGCCGCCGTCGACGCCGAGATCGAGAACCTGGAGAACGTCCGCCGCCTCCTCGCCGACACCAACCAGGTGCTCGGCATCGGCCGCGAGCTGGCCCGCTCCGTCCCGCTGACCGTGCTGGGCCTGCGGATCTCCGTCTCCCTCGCCGAGTACTTCGCGTACGCGGCCCGCCGCATCCACCCCGACGTGCGCCTGGTGACCCGGGGCGGAAGCGTGGCCTACGACGCCCTGCTCCAGTCGCGGGCGGCGGGCGGCAGCTGGGTGCTGGCCTTCGCGATGCCCCGGCACGCCAACGAGACCCTGGCCGCGCTGCGGGCGGCCCGCAGCACCGGGCTGCGCGTGGTGCTGATCACCGATCCCACCGTGGGCCCGCTGGTGGAGGAGGCCGACGTGGTGCTGACCGCCGGAACCGGATCACGGCTGGTCTTCGACTCCTACGCGGCCCCCGGGATGCTCTCCGCGGCCCTGCTCCAGGCGATGGCCGACGCCGACCCCGAGCGCACCCAGGCCCGGCTCGAACAGTACGAGCAGGCCGCTGACCAGCACGGTTTCTTCCTCTAGGGGTGTATTCGCGCACTGTGCGCACCGGAGATATTCACAGCCAGCGGGTGCATGAAATTTTTCATACCCTTGATTACTCGACGGTATATATGTTTACTGGCGTGGCGCTCCGGATCCCTCAGACGCCAAGGCGGACGTTCCCCGCGTCCACCTCGAACGGACACCCAGTACGCCGATCCTCCTCACGGCGGGACCGGGTGTCGGGTCAGGGCCTACGGATCCCCCGGAGGAGCGCTCCTGGCGGCCTCGGTCAACCCCTGGGCCGAGGCCGCCCCCCTCAGCAGTCTCTCGATCAGAGTTCCACACCCCTCGGAAGTGACGAGAATGCCCCAGACGGCCACCCTCACGCGCAGCCCGGACTGGCCCCTGCAGGTCAAGGCCCCCGGCACGCACGACTGGGAACGCACCGCCACGCGCTGGCTGCGGGACCTCCTCCCGGCCCGCTACGGCAGCTACCTGACGCTGACCCGTCACCACGCCCTGCTCGCCCGGCACGTACAGCTCCAGCTCCAGCACGAGATGCGCGCGGTCCGCGTGGCCCTGCACACCAGCCGGGCCGAGCTGCCGACCATGGGCGTCGCCGAGTCGGTCATCGAGAACACCATCAGGATGTACGCCATCGAGCTGGAGCAGCTCGGCCGGCTCTCCCGGGGCGCACGCCTGGTCTCGGAGGCGCTGCTGCTCGCGGCCACCCCGGGCCAGCGCAGGCGCTGACCCGGGGAGTCCCACGCCGTCAGGCCTGGCAGAGTCCGCGCGTGTAGTCGTACGTCGCGGTCACCTGCGAGTACTTCCACTGCGGGGCCAGCAGCGAGTCCGCCACCTGGCGCGCGGCGGCCGGGCTCTCGACGACGTAGCCGAAGTCCTGGAGCCAGGACGGGTACAGGTTCTTCGAGCCGACGTAGAAGGCCGCGTCGTCCACCGAGACCAGCTTGTGGTGCTGGGCGTACGGCTTGCCGTCCGCCCACGTCGCCTTGTCCGAGGCGCGGAAGGTCGCCAGCTGGAGGTTCTGGCACATCGCGGCCTTCGACCTGCGCTCGTCACCGGTCAGCGCCGTCAGCCGCCCGCGCAGCGCGTTGCTCACCTCGTCCAGCGACTTGATCTGCGAGTAGCCGCCGCTGCCGACCGTGCCGCGGTTGGCCGGGTCGCTGACGACGATGCGCACCTTGACCCCGGCCGCCAGCTTCGCGGCGAGGGTGTCGTAGAGGCGGACGTCGTAGCGGGGCAGCGGCGGGCAGGTCGCGTGGACGTCCTGCTGCGAGATCTCGATGTGGCTGCTCGCGCTGGCGACCAGCGCGCGCAGGGCGCTCTCCTCCGGGTTGACCGTGTCGTAGTCCCGGTCGGCGTTGGTGTAGTCGTGCACTCCGACACCGCACTTGGTGTCGGAAGCCGTCGGCAGGACGGGGCTGAACGCCGAAGCGGGATCGTTCTGGCGGATGCCCACGCCGAGGCCGCCGACCGCCAGGGCCGGGACGTCCCCGCCGCCGCCGGCCGGAGCGGCGGGCCGGGGGAGGGTGGGCATGCAGCCCGCGTCGTTGGAGGCGGCGAACCAGACGCTGGACCAGCTGCTCTTGTTGCGGCAGGTCCAGTCCCACAGGGTGTCGAGGTAGCGGCCGGCCGAGCCCGCCGCCGGGCCGGACAGCGCCAGGTCGACGTCGTTCACCGGGTGCGCGGTGTCGAGGTAGTCGTCCTTCCAGCTGTTGATGCCGCCGGTGATCACCGTGCCGCCGTCGACCACCACCAGCTTCGAGTGGTTCCAGGAGAAGCCGGTCTTCGAGGTCGTCATCGACGCCACGTTGAGCGTCACGTTCGCGGCCGCCGGGCCCAGCTTGGCGATCAGCTCGTCACGGTAGGAGGACGGGATCACGTTGGCGTGGTAGACGGGCGCGGCGCCGACCAGGACGCGCACCTGGAGGCGGTTGCCCTGCCGCACGGACTCCTTCAGGCCGGCCACGATCGCGTCCTGGAAGGCCCCGTTGGGGAACGGTGCCAGCGTGGATATGTCCACGCTCTGCTTCGCCTTCGAGATGTCCTCGCGCATCTTGTCGAGCAGCCGGCGCGAACCGGGGCGGTCCGTGCAAGAGGGGTCGCCCCAGCAGCCGGGCGTCTGGAGCAGCCAGTCGGACCCGCCGGGGGCGGAGGCGCCGAGGCGGTTGCCCGAGGTGCGCTCCCAGACCGAGCCCTCAAGCCCGGGGGAGGCCTGGCGCACGGCCTGCTCGACGGCGTCGAGGTGCGGGGTGGGGGCGTCGGCGAAGGCCGGGGCGGCGGGGAGCAGGGCGAAGGAGAGCGCGAGCGAGAGGGCCGTCGTGCGGACGGTGCGTGCCAATGTGGTTCCTTGGGAAGGGGGGTGGCTCGGGCCGGCGGGCCCCGCGGGGAGCCACGTGCCGACCTTGATCAACTCGCGCAAGTTACCAGCCCGTAAGGTTCCGTTCATCCGGACTGGTCGGCTTCCGGCCACCGGCCGGGGCCACCGCTGACGTTCCGTCGGGCGGTCTCCGGCCACCCGGCGGGACCCGGGTGGCCGGATCCCGCCGGTGGGGCGCCTTCGGGGCGGGCGGCCCGTCAGGAGGTACGGGTCACCCGGGCGCCGAACGACGGCGCGCCGAGCCGGGTGCCGACCGCCACCGGGACGGTCTTGGCGCCGGCCCCGTCGCCCACCGTCAGCACGCCCACCTCGGTGCCCGCCGCGGCCTCGTGCGGTACGGACTTCCCGGGGGTCGTGCCGAGGGCCAGCCGCAGCCGCTGGCCCGGTACGCCGATCACCGAGAGGTCCTTGGTCGCGACGAGCGGGGTCCGGCCGCCGAACCCGTCGGAGACGTAGCCGACCGTCTGCCCCTTGTGGATCACGGGGGTGGCTGCGACCGCCTTGCGGACCGCCTCGATGACCTTGCCGCTGTTGTTCAGCACCAGGTCGAGGCTGTCGAGGGCGTCCTTGTCCGGCGGGGGAGCGTGCTGGTCCATCAGCGCGCCGAGGATCAGCGGGGTCTCACCGCCGACCTGCTTCTCCGCGGCCCACACCAGGGTGCCGCCGGCGGGGGTGCTGGACCCCGTCTTGATGCCCTGGTTGCCCAGGCCCTTGACCGTGAGCAGGGAATTGCTGTTCCTGATCGGATCGGACAGCCCCTCGATCCTGTCGACGGGCAGTTTCACGATCGCGCGGAACGTTTCGTCCCGCATCGCCGCCTCCGCGAGCTTGAGCTGGTCGACCGCGGTGCTGACGGTGCTGGAGTTCAGGCCGCTCGGGTCCGTGTACGTGGTGTCCCGCATCCCGAGTTCCTGCGCGGCGGCGTTCATCTTCGCGACGAAGGCCGCCTCGTTACCGCCGTCCCAACGGGCCAGCAGGCGGGCGATGTTGTTGGCGGACGGGAGCATCATCATCTTGAGCAGGTCCAGCTCGCTGAACTTCTTCCCGGCCGTCAGGTTCTGGATCCGCGACTCGTGTTCGGCCGTGCTCTCGGCGGCCGCCTGCGCGTCGATCTCGATCCGGGGACCCTGCTCGGCCGCGCGCAGCGGGTGGTTCTTGAGGATGACGTACGCCGTCATCACCTTCGCCACGCTGGCCGTCGGTACCGGCTTCTGCTCGCCGAAGGTGCCGATGTCGCCGGAGCCCGGGATACGGACGGCCGCCTGTCCCTTGGCCGGCCAGGGGAGGGTGGTCGTGCCGTCCAAGGTGACCGAGTCCTGGGCGGCGACGAGCTGCGGGGCGGGGAGGGGGCGCAGCATCTGGGCCCCCGCGACGGCGGCGCCGAGCAGCAGCACGATCGGGGTCCACACCTTGACGCGGCGCACGAGGGTGCGGCGCGGGGTCTCCGGCGGGGCAGCGGTGTTGGTCAGCTCGGCGAGCAGTTCCAGGGGCGGGCGGGGGGTCTCGCGGGTGGGTTCGAGGACCGCCGGCTCGGGGGCAGCTGCCGGTGCGGCCTCCGGCTTCGGCTTCGGCGTGGGCTTCGGCGTGGCCTTGGGCCCGGCCGCGTCGAGGTCCTTGAGCGCGACGAACTCGCTGGTGCGCTCGGGGTCGTGCGGCTGCGCTGCCGCGCGAGCGCCCGGTCCCTTCCGGGAGCCGGCGGGCTCGGCCGCCTCAGGTGCGTCGGCTTCGGCCGGGGCCTCGTCCGGGGACTCCGCGGCCGCCTGACGGCCGTCGGCTCCCTCGGGCTCGTCCCCGGCCGCGGGTATGCCGACCTGTTCGCCCTCCGCCCACGAGGGACGCCGGACCGCGGCTTCCCGGCCGTCGCCGGCCTCTTCCCGCCCGCCCCGCTCCCCACCGTCGGAGCGCGCCCCCGGGCCAGGCGACTGCGAAACGGCGGCACCCTTGGGCCCCGCCACGGCGTCGCCGTCCTCCGGCTCCTGACCCCGCTTCGCCCACGACGGGGACGGCGCGGGAGCGGGCTTGTCCGGGGTGGCGTCGTCTGGGGCGGCCTTGGTCGGGGCGGCTTCGTCCGGGGTGGCGTCGTCCGGAGCGGCCTTGTCCGGAGCGGCCTTGTCCGGGGCGGCCGTCCGGGGCGCGGCCCCGGTCTTCGGCGCACCGTCCTGCGCGGCGCGGGCTTCGCCATCCTCCGGTTCCTCGGCCTCCGACGCGCCTTCGGACGCGTGCGAGGCCTGCCGGTCGTCAGCCCGCACCTTTGCGGCGGCATTCGCCTCGTCCTGCCCGGACTCGTCCGTGCCCTCCGCGCCGGCGGCACCAGCCTCTACGGGCCCGCGCCCGCCCGGGGTTTCCTCGTCGGGGCTGTCGGCCTGCGGGACTTGGGGCTCCCCGTCCGTGGGGATGCGCCCGGCCGGGTCGGCGTCCGCGTCCGTGGGTTGGGGCGCGCCCGTGCCTTCCCTGCTGGGGGCGTCGGCCTGCGAGGCGCGGGATTCCTCCTCGGCGGGGGTGTGCCCGCCTGCGGTGACGTCCGCGTCCGCGGCTTCTGCGTCGGAGGTTTCGGTTTGCGCGCTTCGGGGCCCGTCGTCCGTGGGGGTGTGTCCGGCTGTGGCGGAACCGGCGTCTGCGGGTTCGGGCTTGCCCGGGGCATCCGCGTCAGAGGTGCCGGTCTGCGGGGTGCGGGGCTCCTCGTACGCAGAGGTGTGCCCCCCTGCGGTGGCTTCCGCGTCCACTGTCTCATCCGCGACTTCGGCGTCGGCCTCCACGGCGCGGGGTTCCCCGGCCGGCAGGGTGTCCCCTGCGGCAGCGTCCGCATCCGTGGGCTCGGGCTCGTCCGGGGTTTCCGCGTCGGGGGTGTCGGTCCGGGGGGTGCGGGGTTCCCCGTCCGGAGGGGTGTGGCCGGCTGCGGTGGTGTGCGCGGCAGCGGGGTCGGCTTCGTCCGAGGCTTCCGCGTCGGCCTCCGCCGGCAGGGTGCGCTCGCCCGCGGGGGTGTTCGCGCCGGCGCCGGGGGTCGGGCGGGCCGTGGTCGAGGGGTCCCGGGCCGGGGGCGTCGCCCTCGGGGTGTCGGCCGGGGTCGGCTGGTTCTCGGTGGCGGTGCCGGGACTCGACTCCGCCTCCGCGTCGGCCCGTTCCCGCCCGGCCAGGGCACCGGTTCCGCCGCCAGCCACCGTTTCCGCCTTCATCCGCGCCACCTTGCTCTTCGCACCCGGCTCCGCCGGTCTCGCCGTCACGTCCGCGCGGCCGCATCCGGCCCGCTTGATCACCTAGATGGCCACCCGGCCCCGCGCGTTCCCTCCTCGGTGCGCTGTGACCGTTCGGTCATACTCCGCCACCCCCGGTTTGACGATCACTCATCTCACTCTGCACTATTCCACTAACACGTTAGTGGAATAGTGCAGGAAGGGGAACATGGAGTTCCGCGTGGACCGGCGCAGCGGCGTCGCCACCTATCTGCAACTCGTCAACCAGGTCAAACAGGCCCTGCGCCTGGGCGTACTGGAGCCCGGCGACCGGCTGCCGACGGCCCGTGAGGTGGTCGCGGCCACCGCGATCAACCCCAACACCGTCCTCAAGGCCTACCGGGAACTGGAGCGCGAGGGCCTCGTCGAACCCCGCCCCGGCGCGGGCACGTTCGTGCGGCGCTCGCTCTCCAACCCCCAGACGGCGGCGGACTCGCCGCTGCGCACCGCCCTCGCCGCATGGATGACCCAGGCCCGCGACGCGGGCCTCGGCCGCGAGGACGTCACGGCGCTCATCGCGGCCGTCGTGGACGAAAGCTTCAACCCCTCCGGGCCCCGGCCCGGACCGTCGAGAGAGGACACGGCGTGAGCGATCCGCACCATGCGCCGGACCACATACCGGGACGGGCGCCGGACCGCGCCCCGGCCCTGAGCGCGGCCCGGCTCGGACGGGAGTTCCCGGGCGGGCCGGCCCTGCGGGACTGCGACATCGAACTGCCCGCCGGCCGCGTCACCGCACTGGTCGGCCCCAACGGCGCCGGCAAGAGCACCCTGCTCCAGCTCGCGGCCGGCCTGCTGCGCCCCACCGCCGGGGAGATACGGGTCCTCGGCCACGCCCCCGGCACCGCCGAGGCCCGCCGCCGCACCGCCTTCCTGGCCCAGGAGAAGCCCCTGCACGCCCGCTTCACCGTCGCCGAAACCCTCCGCCTCGGCGCGGAGCTGAACCCCCGCCAGTGGGACCGTGCGGCCGCCGAACACCTCGTACGCGCCGGGGACATCCCCTTCGACGCGCGCATCGGCTCCCTCTCCGGCGGCAGCCGGACCCGGGTCGCCCTGGCCCTCGTCCTCGGCAAGCGCGCCGACCTGCTCCTCCTCGACGAGCCGCTCGCCGACCTCGACCCGCTCGCCCGCCACGAGGTCATGGGCCTGCTGATGGCCGAGGCCGCCGAGCGCGGTACCGGCATCGTGATGTCCTCGCACGTGCTCGCCGAACTGGAGGACGTCTGCGACCACGTCCTCCTCCTCCAGGGCGGAGTCGTCCGCCTGGCCGGCGACGTCCAGGAACTGTGCGAGGCGCACACCCGGCTCACCGGCCGCGCCGACCCCCTGGAACGCGACGGCCTGCCCCGCGAGTTCGACCGCGGAACCGTCGTGCACGCCGCCGTCGGCGGCCGGCAGGTCTCCGTCCTCGTCCGCAACGACCCCGCGGCCCCGGCCGGCCCCGCCGCCGACGACCGCTGGATCGCCGAAACCCCCTCCCTGGAAACCCTGTTGCTCGCACATCTCCGCGCCCCGAAGTCCGACGCCCCAGCCCCCGCCCCCGGGAAGGAGGCCGCCGCGTGAAGGGCGTGCTCTGGCTGGCCTGGCGCCAGCAGCGGCTGCTGATCCTCACCGCCGCCGCCCTGCTGGCGGCCTGCGCGGGCTGGGTGGCGTACCGGCGCTCCGAGATGACGAGGCTGATCGACCAGTACGGCTGGACCCCCTGCCCCGGCTGGGACGGCGGCTGCGAGAGCCTCGCCACCTTCCAGATCCTGGAAGGGAACACCACCGCGATCCGCGTCCTCGGCACCGCCGGCCTCCTCCTGCCCGTCGTCATCGGCGTGTTCTGGGGAGCCCCGCTCATCGGCCGCGAACTGGAGACCGGCACCTTCAAGCTGGCCCTCACCCAGGGCGTCGGCCCCCGCCGCTGGTTCGCGGCCCGCTTCGGCCTCGCCGCGCTCTGCGCCGTACTCGCCTCGGCCGTCGTCGCCGCCCTCGTCGCCTGGTGGTGGCTGCCCGTCGCCAACACCCTCGACGGCCTGTACTGGCACGACGCCCCCGTCTACAACGCCACCGGCCCCGCCCCCGTGGCCTGCGCCCTGTTCGGCCTCGCCGCCGGAACGCTGGCGGGCCTGCTGGTGCCGCGGGTCCTCCCCGCGATGGGCGCGGCGCTCGCGGCGGTCGGCACGGCCCTGATGCTCACGCGGTACTTCCGCACGAGCTGGATCGACCCGGACACGAGGATCACCCCCGGCATGACCCCCAAGCGGGCGGTCGGCAGCGCCTGGTCCACGGGGCAGTTCGGATACCTCACGCCCGACGGCCGCGAGCACTCCATCGATACCGTCTGCCAGAACTCCGGCGAGGAACTCCGCCGGTGCATGGCGGAACACGGGTTCGTCGCCCGCTACCACAAGGTCTATCCCAGCGGCGACTTCTGGACCTTCCAGTGGATCGACACCGCCCTCTACCTCGGGGCCGCGGCCGCACTCGTGGCCCTGACCCTGCTCGTCCTGCGCCGCCGTACCGCCTGACCTCCGCACGGACCGCGCGCCGCAGGCACCGTACGAACGGACCAGCACCCCGGCTGACGGCGCCGGGGGCCCTGGCCGGGAGGCCGCCGACGTCGCTTCCCGGCCAGGACGCCCACCGCACACCCAGGCTGCTCAAAACTGCGCGCTACAGGACTACTTCGAGCAAGTTCCTTCAAGAACTCCGCCGGGGTCGCTATCTTTCCGGGTGCATGCCACATCGGTTGTCCGCAACCCGGACCGCACGAGGAGCTGCCCGATGAGTCAGACGCGTCCGCCGAGCACGACGAGACAGACCACGAGGCACGACCACCCCCGCGCCCGGCACGACCTCCCCCCACACCCCCGGACCCGCAGCCGTCTCGCGGCCCTGCTCGCCGGCGTCCTCACCGTCGCCGGCCTCGCGGCCGCCGGACCGGCCACGGCCCGCGCGGCCACCGCCCCGGCGGCGCCGGCCTCCACCGCCGGCTCGGTCACCGCCCTGTCCCAGTCGGGCGGCACCTTCACCGTGAACACCACCAGCGGCGCCAAGGCCCGGGTGACGGTCGCCCGCGCCGACATCTTCCGCCTCTGGCTGTCCCCGGACGGCTCCTTCACCGACGACCCGGCCGGCTCCGACCTCGCCCCCACCACCGACTTCGGCCCCGTGGCCGCGAGTTACGCCGACGCCGGCACGTACTACCGGATCACCACCGGCTCCCTCTCCATCCACGTCAACAAGTCGCCCCTGATGTTCTCCGTCTACCGGGCCGACGACTCCACCCCCGTCTGGCAGGAGACCCAGCCCACCAAGTGGGGCGGCGGCAAGACCACCCAGACCCTCGCCCGGGGCGCCGACGAGCAGTTCTACGGCACCGGCCTGCGCCTCGGCGAATGGGCCCTGCGCGACAAGACCGTCCCCGTCGCCGTCGACAACAAGTGGCGCGAGAACGACAACGCCAGCCCCGCCCCCTTCTACATGTCCACGAACGACTACGGCGTCATGCGCAACACCTGGGCCCCGGGGTCGTACGCCTTCAACGCCCCCACCACCCTCACCCACGACGAGAACCGGTTCGACGCCTGGTACTTCACCGGCGGCTCCCTCAAATCCGTCCTCGACGCCTACACCGACGTCAGCGGCAAACCCTTCATGGCACCGCTGTGGGGCCTCGAACTCGGCAACGCCGACTGCTTCAACGCCTCCAACCCCGCCTACCAGGGCGACCACGACCGCCTCCGCCACCAGACCACCCCCGACGTGGCCGGCTATGCCGCCGACGCCCGCGCCGCCGACATGCCCTCGGGCTGGTTCCTGCCCAACGACGGCTACGGCTGCGGCTACACCGCGCCCCTCAAGTCCACCGTCGACGCCCTGAAGGCCAAGGGCTTCCAGACCGGCCTGTGGACCTCCACCGGCCTCGGCTCCATCGCCGACGAGGTGGGCACGGCGGGCACCCGCGGGGTCAAGACCGACGTGGCCTGGATCGGCGGCGGCTACAAGTCCGCCTTCCAGGGCGTCCAGCAGGCGGTCGACGGCATCGAGAAGAACTCCGACGCCCGCCGCTACGTCTGGACCGTCGACGGCTGGGCCGGCACCCAGCGCAACGCCGTCGTCTGGACCGGCGACACCTACGGCACCTGGGACGACATGCGCTGGCACGTCCCCGCCATCGCCGGCGCCGGCCTGTCCGGCCTCAACTACGCCTCCGGCGACGTCGACGGCATCTTCGGCGGCAGCCCCAAGACGTACGCCCGCGACCTCCAGTGGAAGGCCTTCACCCCCGCCTTCATGACCATGTCGGGCTGGGGAGCGACCAACCCGTCGGCCGGCTACCAGGACAAGCAGCCCTGGCGGTTCGCGGAACCGTACCTCTCCATCAACCGCAAGTACCTCCAGCTCAAGATGCGGCTGATGCCCTACCTGTACACGATGAGCCGCGTCGCCCACGACACCGGCGTCCCCAGCACCCGCGCCATGGTCCTGGAGTACCCGGACGACCCGGTGGCCCGCGGCAACCTCACCAGCGGCCAGTTCATGGCCGGGGACTCCTTCCTCGTCGCACCCGTCGTCTCCGACACCTCCGTCCGCGACGGCATCTACCTGCCCGCCGGGACCTGGACGGACTACTGGACGGGCAGGACGTACGCCGGCCCCGGCTGGCTGAACGGCTACCAGGCCCCCCTCGACACCCTCCCCCTCTTCGTCAAGGGCGGCGCCGTCGTCCCCATGTGGCCGCAGATGAACTACAGCGGCGAGAAGCCCCTCTCCACCCTGACCTACGACATCCACCCGCGCGGCGCCTCCTCCTTCGACCTGTACGAGGACGACGGCCGCACCCGCGCCTACGCCTCCGGCGCCTACGCCCGCCAGCACGTCGACGTCACCGCACCGGCGAGCGGCTCCGGGACGGTCACCGTCTCCGTCGGAGCCCCCACCGGCAGCTACGCCGGACAGCAGGCCGCGCGCGGCTACGAGCTGACCCTCCACGTGGCCGGCGCCCCCACCGCCCTCACCCTGGACGGCACGGCGCTGACCCGCCTCGCGAGCAAGGCCGCCTACGACTCCGCCGCCACCGGCTGGTTCTTCGACCCGGCCGACCGGGGCGGCGTCCTCTGGGTCAAGACCGGTACGAAGACGGCCGCCTTCACCGTCACCGCCACCGGCACGGCCGTTCCCACGGCCGACCCGGTCCCGGCCACCTCGTCCCCCATCCCCTCCTCGGCCTGGACCCTCCTCTGGGCCGACAGCCAGGAGACGGCGGCCGAGAACGGGGCCGCCGTCAACGCCTTCGACGGCAACCCCGCCACCATCTGGCACACCGCCTGGTCCTCCAACAAGCCGGCCGCCCTGCCGCACGAGATACAGATCGACCTCGGCGCCCGCTACACCGTCGACGGCCTCGGCTACCTGCCGCGCCAGGACGGCGGCGTCAACGGCCGGATCGGGAACTACGAGGTCTACGTCTCCGACACCACCGCCGACTGGGGCACCCCGGCCGCCACCGGCACCTTCGCCGACACCGCCGCCGCCAAGTCCGTCACCCTGGCGCCCCGCACGGGCCGCTACCTGCGCCTACGAGCCCTGACCGAGGCCGGCGGCCGCGGCCCCTGGACCAGCGCCGCGGAGATCACCCTCACAGGCCGCGCCACCCCCCTCCCCGCCGACACCACCCTCGTCAACGCGGCCTCGTCGACCTGCCTCGACCTTCCGCACAGCGCCACCGCCCCGGGCACCGCGCCCACCCTGTACACCTGCCACGGCGGCCCCAACCAGCGCTGGACCCTCCGGAGCGACGGCCACCTCACCGGCCTGAACGGTGTCTGCCTGGACGCCGCCGGCCCGGCGGGCATCACCGTCCAGCCCTGCGCCACCACCCCCGCCCAGACCTGGCAGCGCGCCGCCGACGGCACCCTCCGCACGTCCGGCCAGTGCCTCACCCCGGCCGGGGGCGGCACCGCCAACGGCACGACCCTCACCCGCGCCCCGTGCACGACCGCCCCCACCCAACGCTGGACCTTCACCCCCTGACCCCCGCGCCTCACACGCCGGCCGGCCCGGAGCGTGATCTCCCGCCCAAAATGCCCTGGTGCGGAGCCCGTCGGGCGGGAGATCATCTCCGGATGACCACAGAAACGATCACCGCAGCCGCCTCCGGCACCTGGACCCTCGGAGACATGGAGGTCAACCGCATCGGCTTCGGCGCGATGCGCGTCCCCCAGGACGGCCCGGCCCTCGAGGCCGGCGCCGTGCCCAGCGACCGCGCCCGGGCCGTGGCCGTGCTGCGCCGGGCCGTCGAGCTCGGTGTCAACCACATCGACACCGCCGACTTCTACTTCTCCCCGCTGCGCTCCGCCAACGAGCTGATCAACAGCGCCCTCGGCGGCCCCTACCCGGAGGACCTGGTCATCGCCACCAAGGTCGGCCCCCGCCGCGACCCCTCGGGGGAGTGGGCCGACCACGCCCGTACGGCGCGCGAGCTGCGCGGCCAGGTCGAGCAGAACCTGCGCCAGCTCGGCCGCGACCACCTCGACCTGGTGAACCTGCGCGTCCTCGGCACCGACTCCGTCGCCCACCGCTTCGGCGCCCTCGCCGAACTCCGCGACGCGGGCCTCATCCGCCACCTCGGCGTCTCCAACGTCACCGCCGAGCAGCTCGCGCAGGCCCGGGCCATCGCGCCCGTCGTCTGCGTGCAGAACATGTACGGCATCGGCGTGCGCCCCGACCAGGACGCGTTCGTCCGCTTCTGCGGCGAACAGGGCATCGCCTTCGTGCCCTTCTACTCCATCGCCGCCACCGGCCGCGAACAGGGCGCGAGCGGTGCCGAGAGCGAGGAACTGCTGGCCGTCGCCCGCGCCCACGGGGCGAGCCCCGCTCAGGTCCGCCTCGCCTGGACCCTGCACCGGGGACCCCACGTGCTGGCCATCCCCGGCACCGGCAACCCCGCCCACCTCGACGCCAACGTGGCCGCCGGCGCGCTGCGCCTCACCGAGGACGACCTCGCCCGCCTGGACGCCCTCCACCACCTCGCGGCCGACAGAACCTAGACCCCCCGGGGCCCGCTCCCGGGAGGAGGACCGCCCTCCCCGCCCGCGTCCGGCACAATCGGCGGAATGAGCGATGAAGCCCCCCGCCCGGCCGACCACGACGACGACCCCTACCTCTGGCTGGAGGACGTCACCGGCGAGGCCGCCCTCTCCTGGGTACGGGAGCGCAACGCGGAGACCGTCGCCGCGCTGACCGCAGACCCCGCCTTCAAGGTCCTGGAGCGCGAGGTCCGCGAGGTCCTCGACGACGACGGCCGCATCCCCTACGTCGTCCGGCGCGGCCGCCACCTGTACAACTTCTGGCAGGACGCCGACCGTCTGCGCGGCATCTGGCGCCGGACCACCCTGGAGCAGTACCGCACCGAGCGGCCGGACTGGGAGACCGTCCTCGACCTGGACGCGCTGGCCGAGGCCGAGGGCGAGAAGTGGGCCTGGGCCGGCAGCAGCGTCCTGGCCCCCGGCCACCGCCACGCCCTCGTCATGTTGTCGCGGGACGGCGCCGACGCCTGCGTGGTGCGCGAGTTCGACCTGGAGACCCTGGAGTTCGTCGAGGACGGCTTCACCGTCGACGAGGCCAAGACCCGGGTCGGCTGGATCGACCGCGACCGCCTCTGGATCGGCACCGACTTCGGCCCCGGCTCCATGTCCCCCTCCGGCTACCCCCTCCAGGTCCGCCGCTGGCGCCGCGGCACCCCCCTGCACGAGGCCGAAACCGTCTTCGAGGGCCGGCCCGCCGACCTCTCCGCCTCCGGCTGGCGCGACCACACCCCCGGCTTCGAACGGGACTTCGCCTGCCGGAGCATCGACTTCTGGAACCAGGAGCTGTTCCTCCTCCCCGAGGACCCCGCCGCCCCGCCGGAGAAGATCGACGTACCGGACGACGCCGTCACCGGCGTCCACCGCGAGTGGCTGCTCGTCAACCCCCGCTCGCCCTGGCTCGGACACCCCGCCGGCAGCCTCCTCGCCTTCGGCTTCGACGCCTACCGCGCGGGGGAGCGGACCCCGCAGGTGCTGTTCACCCCGGACGAGCGCACCGCCCTCGCCGGATACGACTGGACCCGCAACCACCTCGTCCTGCGCACCCGCGCCGACGTCTCCTCCCGCCTGGAGCTCCTCACCCCCGGCCCGGACGGCTGGACCCGCGCACCCCTGGCCGGCGTACCGCCCCTGTCGACGGCCACGGTGACCTGCACCGACCCCGACGAGAGCGACGAGTACCTCCTCGACGTCACCGGCCACCTCCAGCCCTCCACCCTCTACCGGGGCGAGGCCGGCAGCGACGGCGGCGAGATCCTCAAGCAGGCCCCCGCCCTCTTCGACACCGCCGGGCTCACCGTGAGCCAGTACTTCGCCGCCTCGCCCGACGGCACGCGCGTGCCCTACTTCGTCATCGGCCCCGAGGACCGCCCCGGCCCCGGCCCCGCGCTGCTCTACGGCTACGGCGGCTTCGAAATCTCCATGGTCCCCCACTACAGCGCGGTCACCGGCCGGGCCTGGCTCGGGCGCGGCGGTACGTACGTCGTCGCCGGCATCCGCGGCGGCCGCGAGTACGGGCCCGCCTGGCACCAGGCCGCCCTCGGCGCGAACCGCGTCCGGGCCTACGAGGACTTCGCCGCCGTGGCCCGGGACCTCACCGCCCGCGGCATCACCACCCCGGCCCAGCTCGGCATCGAGGGCGGCAGCAACGGCGGCCTCCTGATGGGCGCGATGCTCACCCGCGAACCCGAACTGTTCGGCGCGGTCGTCGCCCACGTACCGCTCCTCGACATGCTCCGCTTCCACAAGCTCCTCGCCGGAGCCAGCTGGACCGCCGAGTACGGGGACCCCGACGACCCCGCGGACCGGCCCCACCTCGAAGCCATCTCCCCGTACCACCGGATCCGCGCCGACGGCCCCCCGTACCCGCCGCTGCTCCTGCTCACCTCCACCCGCGACGACCGCGTCCACCCCGGGCACGCCCGCAAGATGGCCGCCCGGCTGCGGGAGGCGGGCCACCCCGTCCTCTTCCACGAACACCTCGGCGGCGGCCACTCCGGAGCCACCGACCACCAGCAGACCGCCTTCAACGAGGCGCTCGTGCACACCTTCCTGTGGGAGCGCCTGACCCCGCCGAGGTGACCGCCCGGCGCGCTGCCCCGCCCACCGCGCCCGGGCTGGTGGAATGGACCGTCCGACGGCCGCGGGGCCGCCGGACGGGCGCAGGAGCGGAGGAGACGTGTCGGATCACGACGGCCGGCCCACCGGCCGGACCCCGCACCAGGCGCCGTCGCCGGCCGAGACCCTGGAGGCGATCGGCACCGGCGACGACGAGGGCACCACCTGCCGGGAACTCGCCGCGTTCCTCTTCCGCACCCTGTGCGACGCGGCGGCCGTCGACCTGACCGCCGAGGGCCGCACCGAGCGCGTCGCCGTGGCCGGGGCGGCCGGCCTGATCCGCCCCCCGGCCCCCGCCCCGGTGCCCGGCGGGCGGCCCGCCGTCCGTGCCGTCGACGAGGGCCACCCGCTGCGCAGCTGGACCCTGAGCCCGGGCGGCGCCCCGGTGCACGGCCTGTCGGTGGCGCTGGCCCGGCACGGGACCTCGTACGGCACCCTCCTCGTGGCGCGCACCGGTGAGGCCTTCACCGACCACGAGGCCGCGGCCCTGCACTTCGCGGCGCGGGTCGCCGCCGTGCACATCCGCCACGCCCGGCGGCTCGCCGCCACCGAACGCGTGGCGCTCAACCTCCAGCGGGCCCTCGTCGCCGACCCCGGCCGGCCGCACCCGAACCTGCTGATCGCCGGCCGCTACCTGCCGGTCGGGCCGAGCACCCTGGTCGGCGGCGACTGGTTCGAGACGGTCCGGCTGCACTTCGGCCGGACCCTGCTGGTGGTCGGCGACGTGATGGGCCACGGCCTGGACGCCGCCGTGGACATGAACGCCTACCGTTCCACCCTGCGCGAGGTCGCCTCCACCGAGCTCGCCCCGCACCGGGTCCTGCGCCAGCTCGACTCCCTGGTGGCCGAGGACGCGGCGCGCCGCCCCGCGACCTGTCTGCTCGCCCGGGTGGACCCGGCGCGCGGCATCGTCCTCTTCGCCAGCGCAGGCCACCTGCCGCCCGCGGTGTTCGCGGCCGACGGCACCGGCCGGCTGCTGGACGTACCGGTCGGCCCGCCGCTGGGCACGGGCCTGGGGGGCTACGAGTCGGCGGCGCACCCCTTCACCCCCGAGGAGACCCTGGTCCTCTACACGGACGGGCTCGTCGAGCGGCGCGGCGAGGACATCGACGCCTCCCTGGCCCGGCTGACGGCCCTGCGCCTGCCGGCCCGCGCGAGCGCGGCGGAGGCCGTGGACGCGCTCGTCGCGGGCCTCGACGCCCGCCACGCCGAGGACGACGTCGCCGTCCTGACGGCCCGTATCCGCTCCCGGCCCGCGCACCCCTGACCCGTCACGCGTGGGCGCGGGCGATGAGCAGGGCGACGTCGTCGTGCGTGTCGGGGCGGCGCAGGGCGGACAGGAGCAGGTCGCAGGTCTCCTCGATCGGGCGGTGCGGACCGGCCAGCAGGTCGGTCAGCGTCAGCAGCCGGGTGTCGATGTCCTGGTCGCGGGTCTCGACCAGCCCGTCCGTGTAGAGGACCAGCTCGTCGCCCTCGCCGAGGGTGAAGGCGGAGGTGTGGAAGGGGACGCCGCCGACGCCCAGGGGCACGGCCGTCGTCAGCTGCAGCAGCCGCGGATGGCGTCCGCTGCGCAGGTGCACGGGGGGCAGGTGGCCGGCCGTGGCGATGTGGCACAGCCGCGAGTGCGGGTCGTAGACGGCGTAGACGCAGGTGGCCATGGCCTCGCCGAGGTCGGCGGTCGCCGCGTCGAGGTGGGTGAGGACGGTCGCCGGGTCGAGGCCGAGGCGGCCCAGCGCCCGGGCCGTGGCGCGCAGCTGCCCCATGGTCGCGGCGGCGTTGATGCCGCTGCCCATCACGTCGCCGACGACCAGGGCGGTCCGGTCGCCGGTCAGCGGGATGACGTCGAACCAGTCGCCGCCGGTCTCGTCGGCCGCCCCGGCCGGCTGGTACCGGTAGGCGATGTCCAGTCCGGGGGCGTCCGGCGGGTGCTGCGGCAGCAGGTGGCGCTGGAGGGCGAGGGCGGCGTGCCGCTGGCGCTGGTACCAGCGGGCGTTGTCGATGGACACGGCGGCGTGGGCGGCCAGTTCGGAGGCGAGCAGTACGTCGTCCTGGCCGAACGGCACGGGGTTGCGGGCGCGCTTGAGGTCGAGCGTGCCCAGCACCTGGCTGCGGGCGATCAGCGGGACCGCGAGGTAGGAGTGCACCCCCGCCTCCCCGAGCAGCCGGGCGGCGTTCTCGTCGCGGGCGATGCGCGGCAGGTCCTCCGGGGAGACGTGCGGTACGAGGACGGGCCGGGCGGTGCCGGCGCAGCGGGCCACCAGCCGGTCGGTGCGGTAGAGGGCCACGTCCCCGACGGGGTCGGCGGCCTCCTCGGCGGGGGTGCGGTAGGCGGCCTTCACCGCCAGCGCCCGGAACCGTACGGCCCGCTCGGCCGGTCCGTCGCCGGGGCGGCCGCCCGTCAGCACGGTGTCGAGGACGTCGACGGCGGCGATGTCGGCGATCTCCGGCACGGCGACGTCGGCCAGCTCCCGTGCGGTGATGTCCAGGTCGAGGGTGGTGCCGATGCGCACGGAGGCGTCCGCGATCAGTGACAGGCGGCGCCGGGCGTGGGCGGCGGAGACGGCGGCCCGGTGCTGTTCGGTCACGTCGACGACCGACACGGCGACGCCGATCACCCGGGCGGACTGGTCCTCCAGCCGGTAGATCGACACCAGCCAGGCGCGCTCGCCGGTGTCCTCGGAGATCCGGCCGGTGGTGAAGTTGTCCAGTACCGGCACGCCGGTCTCCATGACCTCGCGCATCCGGGCCTCGACGGCCAGGGCGTCCAGGAAGGGCAGGATGTCCCCGATCCGCTGGCCGAGGTGCCGTTCGGAGGGTACGCCGTTGATCCGCTCCAGGGCCGGGTTGACCAGGACGTACCGCAGGTCGGTGTCGAGGACGGCCAGTCCGATGGGGGACTGGTCGACCATCCGCAGGGAGAGGGCCAGGTCGCGTTCGACCCGGCGCAGGGTGGCCTGCTCGGAGGCGAGCCCGAGCGCGTACATCCCGCCGTGGTCGGCCTGGAGCCGCATGTTGCGGAACTCGACGAGGACGGTGTGACCGTCGCGGTGGCGTACCGGGAAGGAGCCGGCCCAGGCGCCCTCGCCCGCCATCACCTGGGCGAACAGGCCCAGGACCTCGTCCCGGTTCTCCTCGTCCACCAGCAGCGTCGCCGCGAACCGGCCCAGCGCCTCCTCGGCCGGGTAGCCGAAGAGGACGGCGGCCTGCGGGCTCCACAGGCTGATCCGGCCCTCCGAGTCGAGGACCACCGCGGCCACGCCGAGGACGTCGAGGAGGCCGCCCGCCGACGGGGATCCGGCCGGCCGGGACGGGGCCGGTGGGGCGGGCGGGGTCGCAGGGGTGTCCTCCCCGGGGCCGTCGGCCGGCGGAGCGGGCTGCGCATCGGCCATCACCGGCCTCCTCACCCGGACGGAGCTCCTTCCATGCTGATGCCCCGGATCCGGCCCGGCGACCCGGCGGGGGCCATCGGGGAGGGGCCGGGGCACCGCCGCGTGCGCGCGGTGCCCCGGCCGGACGGTCAGTGGAAGAGCATGGAGGCGCCCCCGGCCGCCGTGGTGACGGAGCCCGGGCACAGGAAGCTGCCCGAGGCCTTGGTGGCGGTGAAGGCGCGGTTGACGTACTTGCGGGTGGTCCCGTCGCGGTCCCACACGATGTTGGCGGCCTTGTAGCGGCAGGAGATGAAGCTCTGCTGGCCGGTGATGTCGATCAGGTCCGTACGGGCGGTGGCGGTCGCGTCGTCGAACGTGAAGGCCGGGTCGTTGTTGAGGGAGGCGGTGATCCCGCCGTCGCAGGAGAGGTTGCCGCCGGGCTTGTTGATGCTGGTGCGGTCGACGGTGAGGGCGGTGGGGGGATTGGCGCTGGTGCGGGCGTTGGTCCAGGTGCAGGTGTTGCCCGAGACCACGATGACGCCGTCGGCCTTCTGGTCGGCGGCGGGGCCGAGGGCGGCGGCGCTCGTGACACTGCCGGCGGTGGCCGCGAGGGCCAGGGCCGCGATGGCGAGTTTCGCGCGGTGCATCATGTCGCTCCTCCGTGACACGTCCTTGTGGGGGTGTGGTGCGAGGGCGGTACCGAGTGCGCCAGGGAGCGTGCCACAGGGGTCTTGAGAAGTCAGGAGGGATGTCATGCGCGTGTCAACCATGGCCGGAAAACGGCGGTCGCGGGGGTGGGGCCGGGTCGGGGGAGGGGCGGGGGTCAGGGGACGTCGGTGTCCGCCGGCTCCGCCTCGTAGACGTGCGGGGCGTCGCCCTGCCACTCGATCAGCGGGAGCGCGCCGCCGAGGACCACCTCGTCGGGGTCCGGGACCTCGGCGCGGCGCAGGAACTCGATGACGTCGGGGTCCGTGTGCGCGACGCCGAGGACCGTCTCGCGGCCCTCGGCGCGCAGGCTCACCCGGCGGCCGCCCGACGGGGAGATGCGGTGTACGACGATCGGCGCGTGCTCCATCCCTCCACCCTGGACGCGGCCCGGGACGCACGCATCCGGACGCGATCGGCACCGGCGCCCCGGGCGGCGTACCCGGTGTACCGACGGGCGGCGTACCCCGGTGTACTACCGGGGGAGTACGGCGGGAACGCTACGCAGGGGTGACGCCGGTGACGGGAGCGCCGGTCTAGCGTGACGGTATGGAAACGCGGAGCGCACGCCCGGGACCCCCGTGGCGGCATTGGGTGGAGCGGACCGGGCGGGGCCCGGCCTGGCGGTCCGCGCTGTTCGTCGCGGTCCTCGCCCAGGCCGGCTCCGGATGGGCCGCGCAGGCGCAGACCGGCCGGGTGCCGCTGGACGCCTTCGCCCGGATCCTGCTCCTGCTCGGGCCCGCGCTGCTCGTGGTACGCCACCGCCACCCGGTCGCCGTGGCGTACGGGGTCGGGGCCGTCACGCTGGTGTACGTCGGGGCCGGCTTCCCGGCCGGGCCGGTCTTCGTCAGCCTGGCCGTGGCCTGCTTCGCCGCCGTCACGGCCGGGCACCGCAAGGCCGCCTGGGGCGCGGTCGGCCTGCTCTGGGCCGGGCACCTGCTGATCGGTCACTGGCTCTACCGGTGGCTGCCGCCCGCCGGGGACGGACCCGCCCCCTGGGGGCAGGAGCTGGGCGTCACCGCCTGGGTGCTCGCGATGCTCGCCGTCTCGGAGCTGGTCCGCGCACGCCGCGAGCAGTGGTCCCGCGAGCGGGCCGAGCGGGCGGCCGCAGCCGGCCGCCGGGCCGACGAGGAGCGGCTGCGCATCGCCCGCGAGCTGCACGACGTGCTCGCCCACAGCATCTCGGTGATCAACGTCCAGGCCGGGGTCGGACTGGCCCTCCTCGACACCGACCCCGAGCAGGCCCGTACGGCGCTGACCACCATCAAGGCCGCCAGCAAGGAGGCCCTCGGAGAGGTCCGCCAGGTACTCGACACCCTCCGCGCCCCCGGCAGAGCCCCGCGCGCCCCCGCCCCCGGTCTCGACCGCCTCCCCGAGCTCGTCGAACAGGCCGCCGCCACCGGGCTCGCCGTCGCCACCGATACCGTGGGGCGGGCCCGTGCCCTGCCGCCCGGCGCCGACCTCGCCGCCTTCCGCATCCTCCAGGAGGCGCTGACCAACGTCGTACGGCACTCCGGTTCGCGCACCGCCCGCATCCGCATCGGCTGGCGGCCCGACACCCTCGAACTACGCGTCGACGACGACGGCCCGGCCACCGGCAGCCCCGCCGGAGGCAGCGGCAACGGCCTCGCCGGAATGCGCGAGCGGGCCGCCGCACTCGGCGGCAGGATCGAAGCCGGCCAGCGCCCCGACGGCGGCTTCCGCGTCCGGGCGACCCTCCCCCTGAAGCCCGCCCCGTACCGGGAGGACCCGTGATCCGCGTCCTGCTCGCCGACGACCAGCTGCTCGTACGGGCCGGCTTCCGGGCCCTGCTCGACGCCCAGCCCGACATCGAGGTGACCGGGGAGGCGGCCGACGGACGGGAGGCCGTCCGGCTGGTCCGCGAACTGCGCCCCGACGTCGTGCTCATGGACATCCGCATGCCCGTGCTCGACGGGCTCGCCGCCACCCGCGCCCTCACCGGCGACGGCGCGCTCACGGACGTGCGGGTGGTCATGCTGACCACCTTCGAACTCGACGAGTACGTCTTCGAGGCCATCCGCGCCGGCGCCTCCGGCTTCCTGGTCAAGGACACCGAGCCCGAGGAACTCCTGCGCGCGGTGCGGGCGGTGGTGGCCGGGGACGCGCTGCTCTCCCCGGGCGTCACCCGCCGCCTGATCGCCGAGTTCGCCGCCCGCTCCCGCGCACCCGCCTCCGCCGGGGGGCTGGAGCGGCTCACCGACCGCGAGCGGGAGGTCATGGCCCTGGTCGGCATGGGCCTGTCCAACGAGGAGATCGCCCGCCGCCTGGTCGTCAGCCCGCTCACCGCGAAGACGCACGTCAGCCGGACGATGGTCAAGCTCGGCGCCCGGGACCGCGCCCAGCTGGTGGTCCTGGCCTACGAGTCGGGGCTGGTCCGCCCCGGCTGGCTCGGCTGACCCGTACTCCGGCGGAAGTACCCGAGGTGCAGCCGCCCGTACGACGCCCCGGACCCCCTCCCGGAGCCAGTCTCGTCACACGAAGGGACACCGGCACTTCCGAGGAGCTGAAACGCCATGGACACCCTCACCACCCTCACCACCCTCGCCTACGACGGGCCCGGCCCGTGGATCCTGTTCGTCCCCCTGATCTGGGCGGCCGTCGTGGTCACGGTCCTCACCGTGCTGCGCCGCACCGTCTGGCGCGGCGGCCGCCGCGCACCGTGGCAGACCGCCCGGGCGGCCGCGTACACCGAGCAGTCGCCGATCGCGATCCTGGGCCGGCGCTTCGCCTCCGGCGAGATCGACGAGGACGAGTACTGGCGCCGGCTGTCCGTCCTGGACGAGCAGTTCGGCCGCACCCTCAAGGACGGTCCGGTGTGACGGCGGCCATCGGCCTACTCCCGGCACGACCTGTACGTCCGAGACCGCACCCGGGCCCGGTGGCGCCTCACGCCGCCGGGCCCGGGCCGCGTGGCACGCTGGAGCCATGTGCGGCCGCTACGTCTCCACCCGCAGCCCCGAGGACCTGACGAGCCTCTTCGACGCCACCGCGCCCGGCGCCGGCCCCGTCCTCCCGCCGAGCTGGAACGTCGCCCCGACCGACCAGGTCTGGGCCGTCCTGGAGCGCGCCGACCGGGAGAGCGGGGTCCTGGAGCGGCAGCTGCGGGCCCTGCGCTGGGGGCTCGTGCCGTCCTGGTCCAAGAGCGCGGACGGCGGCGCCAGGATGATCAATGCCCGGGTCGAGACGGTGGGGGAGCAGCCCGCCTACCGCCGGGCCTTCGCCAAACGCCGCTGCCTGCTGCCCGCCGACGGCTTCTACGAGTGGCAGGCGGTCCCGGCGACCGCCACCGCGAAGGCCTACAAGCAGCCCTACTTCATCAGCCCGCAGGACGGCTCCGTGATGGCCATGGCGGGCCTGTACGAGTTCTGGCGCGACCCCGCCGTCACGGACCCCGACGACCCGGCCGCCTGGTGGTCCACCTGCACCGTCATCACCACCGAGGCCACCGACGCCGCCGGCCGCGTCCACCCCCGGATGCCCCTGGCCCTGGCCCCCGCCGACTACGACGCCTGGCTCGACCCCGCGCACGAGGACCCGCACGCCCTGCGCGCCCTCCTCGCCACCCCGGCCGGCGGCCGCCTGGAGGCCCGCGCGGTCAGCACGGCGGTCAACAGCGTCCGCAACAACGGCCCCGAACTCCTCGCCGACGCCCCGGCGCGGCCGCCCGCCCCTCCCGGGGAACGCCGCCCCTGACCACCGGGCTCAGGACAGCCCGAGCACCGCGCGGAGTGCGGCCGCCGAGGTGAACACGTGGCCCTGCATGCCGAGGGATTCGGCGGCCCGGACGTTCTCCTCGCGGTCGTCGACGAACAGCACGCCGCCCGCCGCCACCGCGAGCTCCCGCAGGCACCACTCGTACGCCGCCGGCTCGGGCTTGGCGTGGCCGATGCGGCAGGACAGGGCGCGCACCCGGAAATGCGCGAGCCAGGGGTGGTGGCGCTCGTAGTGGGCGGCCAGCTCCTCCGGGATGTTCGACAGGAGGGCGACGGTCCGCCCGGACGCCGCCAGTTCCCCGATCAGGGCCACCATCTCCTCGTCCACCGCGCTCCAGCTCGCGACGTCGGCCTCGACGAGCGCGGCCGTCCGGTCCGCGTCGAAGCGGGTACCGAGGGCGTCGGCGACCAGGCCCCAGTATCCGGGGCCGGTCACCCGGCCGCTGTCGTAGGGCGGCCGCAGGGACCAGTAGGCCTCCCAGAGGGCGGCCTCGGGCACCCCGGCCGTCTCGGCGATCCGGGCCTTGCCCGCCGGGGACTGCAGCCGGGCGATGACGCCGAACATGTCGAAGAGCAGGGTCGCGGGGGTCTCGGTCATCCCGTCACACCTTTCGTACAGTGACGCCGGCCGCGGCCAGCGCGTCGGTCGCGTCCTGCGGCGCCGCCTGGTCGGTGACGACGGCGTGCAGCGCCGAGGCCGGCAGGACATGGGCCAGGGCGGTGCGGGAGAGCTTCGCGGACTCGGTGACGGCGACGACCCTGCGGGCCGAGGCGATCGCCGCGCGCTTGACGGCGGCGTCGGCCAGGTCGTAGGCGGTCAGCCCGTCGGCCGCCGTCAGGCCGCAGCAGCCGATCACCGCTGTGTCGAAGCGCAGGGCGGCGAGCGAGGCCTCGGTCAGCGGCCCGGTCAGGGCGAGCTCGCCGCGGCGCGGCGCCCCGCCCGGCAGCAGCAGCGTCAGGCGGGGCGCGTCGGCCAGGGCGTTGGCGGCGTGCAGCGACAGCGGCATCACCGTCAGCCTGCGGTGGTGCAGGGCGCGGGCCACCTCCAGGCAGGTGGTCCCGCTGTCCAGGACCACCGACTCCCCGTCCGCCAGCAGGGCGGCGACCTCGGCGGCGAGGCGCCGCTTGACCTCCAGCCCGTCCCGGGCGCGCAGCGGGAACGGGGTCTCCTCGCCGCGCAGCAGCAGGCTGCGGGCCCCGCCCCGGTACCGCTCCAGCACCCCCTGCTCGGCGAGGGCCTCCAGGTCGCGGCGGATCGTCATCTCGGAGGCGCCGGTGAGCTCCGCGAGCTCGGCGACGCTCCGGCTGCCACTGGCGCGCACGGCGTCGGTGATCTGCCTCAGGCGTTCTGCACTCATCCCCCGATTGAACATTCTGTGTGTTTGAAACGCAAGCTTCGAACATTGAACATGTTTGTTATGTTCGTTTCATGGAGACGGAGAAAGCCGCACCGACGGCCGCACTCAGAAAGGCGCGAAGGGCGACCACCGCCTGCTTCGCGCTCAACGGATTCGTCATGGGCATGTGGATCGTCCACATCCCCCTCGTGGAACGGCGCACGGGCGTCGGCCACGCCCTGCTCGGCTGGCTCCTGCTGCTCCTCGGAGCCGGGGCCTTCGCCGGGATGCGGCTGGCCGGCCCGCTCACCGACCGCCTCGGCGCCCGCCTGGCCGTCCCCGCCGGCGCGGCCCTGTGCAGCGCCGCGGTGGTGCTGCCCGCCCTGGCCCGCGACGCCCCTTCCCTGGGCGGGGCCCTGCTGCTGCTCGGCTTCGGCAACGGATGCCTGGACGTCGCCATGAACACCCACGCCGTCCAGGTGGAACGCAGCTACGGGCGGCCCGTCATGTCGGCCTTCCACGCCGTGTTCTCCATCGGCGGCGTGCTCGCCGCCCTGGCCGGGGCCCTCGCGCTCGGCACCGGCCGGCCCCCCGCCGTCACCCTGGGCGCCACCGCCCTCGGCGGGCTCCTCCTCGCCCTCCTCGTCGCCCCGGCCCTGCTGCGCGCGGAACCAGCGGCCGCCCCCGGGCCGCGGCCCGCCGCGCGGACCCGCCGCCGTACGCCGCCGCGCATCCGGATGCTGGCCGTGCTGGCCTTCCTCCTGATGCTGTGCGAGGGCGTAGCCAACGACTGGAGCGTGCTCCACCTCCGGGACTCCTTCGGCGCGCCCGCCGCCACCGCCGCCCTCGCGTACGGGGCCTTCGCCACCGCCATGACCGCGGGCCGGCTCCTCACCGACCGCCTCGCCGCCCGGATCGGCCCCGTCGCCGTCCTGCGCCGCGGCGCCGCGCTCGCCGGGGCCGGCCTCGCCCTGGCCGTCGCGGCGCCCGCCGTACCGGTGGCGCTGGCCGGCTGGACCCTCTTCGGCGCGGGCCTCTCCGGCTGCGTCCCGCAGCTGTTCAGCGCCGCCGGCCACGCCGACCCGGACGCCGCCGGGGCCAATGTGTCGCGCGTGGCCGGCCTCGGCTACCTCGGCATGCTCGCCGGCCCCGCCGTCATCGGCCCGCTCACCCGCCTCGTGCCGCTCGGCCCGGCCCTGCTGCTGCCGGTTGCCTGCTGCGCCTTCGCCGCCCTGGCCGCACCGGCGCTCCGCCCGGCCCCGGCCACCGCCGCCGCGGCCGCGGCGGCC